>JACMOE010000049.1 GCA_014378185.1 Gemmatimonadaceae bacterium
CGGGTGGGGGCATTCGCTCCGCCGGCTGGGCTTGGCGTAAACGCTCGGGCCGAAGCGGCCCGGGCACGCCAAGATGCCGGCTCCTCGAACGCCCCCACCCGGACTCCACTGAGCATCTGACGTCGGAGACGCCCACAAAGGTGATGTCGAGGCCTCCGGCCCGCTGTCGAGACCGATGCTCGAAACGCCGTTAGCCGAGGTGCGACAGGAGGCTACCAGAATTGATCACGAACTCCTCCAGCGCAAACGCCACAACGTAATCGTCTGCTTGATCTCGCCGTCCACGAACGGCCGCACATCCGCCTCACTCGCCAGCCCGCGATCCCGGCACTCCTCCAGAAACTCCTCCAGCGCAATCCGCCCCGGATCCGCCACGATCGCCTCACCGCCGCGCACCAGCGTCTTCGCGATCGCATCTGCAACCATCGCCGCATATCGGTGCTCGTACAGCACGTCGCTCGCAAGCACGACGTCGAACTTGCCCAGGTCCTCCGGCATCGCCACCCAGTTCACCATCCGCGTCGCGATCGACTTGCCGGTTGCCGCGTGCACATTCAGTGCGGCGAACAGCAGCGCGTCGTCGTAATAGTCGGTCGCGGTCACCTCGGCGCCCGCCATCGCGGCACCAAGCGCAACCACGCCCAGTCCGCAGCCCAGTTCGAGCACGCGCTGGCCGCCAAGGCGCATCAGCGCCACCTCATTCGCCAGGATCTGCGCCGATGGCCACAAGTCGGCCCAGTAGGGCAGCCGCTCGTCGGCGACGTAATCGTCCTCGCTGATCAAGTCATCCGCGTTGGCGGGGCTGAGCAGTTCCACATCGCGCTCGGACACACGAAGCGTGCGCGTCGCCGTGCGAAAGCGACGCAGCAACTCCGCGCGCAGCGCCTTCGTATCGATCGGCGGTGTCGCGCTCACGAGAGGAACCTGTCGCTGCCACCGAGATCGCCATCGAGCGGGAGTGCGCGCACCGCTGCACCGGCGGGTACGTCGAGCAAGTCCGGTGGCACGATCAGGAGCACCTCGGCGGCGGACATCGAGGTCAACATTCCGGAACTCTGCGCACCGGTGAGGCGTGCGACGGGGACATCGGATGCGTTGGAGTCGAGCACCGCTCGCAGGAAGTGAGTAAGGGGCGCGCCCAGATGCACAGGGTCGGCAAGTGTCACCCCGATCGTCCTGCGATGCGGGCGTGCATGACCCGCAAGCGTCCGGATCAGCGGTCGGCCGAACAGCTCGAAGGTCACCAGCGCCGACACCGGATTGCCCGGCAGTCCCAGCCACGGCACGCCGAACACGGTACCGAAGCCCAGCGGTGCACCGGGCCGCATGCGCACGCGCCAGAGCGACAACGTGCCGCCCAACTCGGCAATCACGCGGCGCGTGTAGTCGAAGTCGCCCACGGACACGCCGCCGGACGTGAGGACGAGGTCGCAGCCCTCCGCCTCGCGCAACCGTGCAGCGAGTGCCATGGGATCGTCTGGTGCGATGCCGAGCGGCACGGGCTCGCCACCGGCGGCGCGTACCGCGGCGGCGAGCGCATAGCTGTTCGACGACACGATGCGCGTACCGCTTTGCACCTCGTCAAAGCGGTCCAGCGTCACCAGTTCATCTCCTGTGGCCAGGATGGCCACGCGCGGCCGCCGATGGACCTGGGGCTCGGCGCATCCAACCGACGCCAGGACGCCGATGTGCGGCGCGGCGATCGCCGTGCCGGCGCGCATCACCACCTGGTCGGCACGCACGTCTTCTCCACGGCGGCGGATGTTGCGGCCCGCATCGCGAGCGTCCCGTACGGAAACACGCTCTGCCTCCACCGTGGTGTCCTCCACGCGAATCACCGAGTCTGCGCCTGGTGGCAGGTAGGCACCCGTCATGATGCGCGCCGCCTCGCCGCGCGCCAGCGCTCGTGTGGGCGCTGATCCGGCCGCGATGGTGCCGATGATGTGAAGCCGCGATGGCCGCTCGCTCGTCGATTCGCGCACGTCGTCTGCATGCGCGGCAAAGCCGTCCATGCTCGCATTGTCGTGCGGAGGCAGGAACACCGGCGACACCACGTCGCGCGCCAGCACGCGACCCGCCGCCTGTTCGAGAGGAACCGCTTCGCTGTCGAGTGGGTGCACGCCGGCAAGCATGTGCGCGCTCGCGTCCTGTACGCTCAGGCGTGTGACGGTCACGCTATCGATCGAGGCGAAGGGAGGCGAGCCGTACGCCAATGGCGTCGGACACCTGGTCCACACGCCGGGTTGGCACCACGAAGTTGTTGCACAGCACGCTGAAGATGAGCTGGCGGCCGTCGCCGGTGGTCACGTACCCGGACAGCGAGCGCGCCTTGTCGAGCGTACCCGTCTTGCCGCGCAGGTTGCCCTGCGCCGCCGTACCCTTCATGCGATTGCGAATGGTGCCGTCAACACCGGCAATCGGAAGCGCATCATGGAACGCGCGAAAGTCCGGGTGCGTCGTGATGGCACCGAGCACGGTGACGATTGTGCGCGGTGACAGGTAATCGTGCCGCGACAAGCCGCTGCCATCGCGGATCGCGAAGCCGTCTGCGGCCGCACCCCACGAGAGCACCTGTTGCGACACGATACGCGCCGCACTGTCCGCGCGGCCGACGCCGGTTTTCTCGAGCGCCAGTGTCTTGAAGAGGATCTCGCCGATCTGGTTCTGCGAGGGCTTCTCGAAGAAGGGCAGTACCTCGCGAAGCGGTGGCGAGCGCATGGTGAACAGGGGCACCTCTGCGCCCATGGGCGCACCTCCACCCTTCTCGACGACGATGCCGCGCGATGCCATGGCTTCGAGGAGTGCCGCCAGATAGGCCTCGCCCTGATGGCGAAACGTGATCTCCTTCACCACGCTGTCACCTGCAGCCACCGTGCCGGCGACGAGGACGCCTGTGTGCGACGAGTCGTGGGTCACGACGATTGCGCTCGCGGCCGCTGAATCAGCGGCGGAGGCACCGGGTGCGAGGCGCGCCGACGTGTGTGCGGTCACGACGAGCGCTGGATATGTGGACGCGGGACGAGTGGTTGCACGTACGGCATCACCGGCGCGCGCGCCGCCGTGCACCACGACCCGGGTGAATCCCTCGTTGAAGTACAACGCGTCCACGCCGGCGGAGTACGCGTCGTCCAGATCGCTCCACGACCATCCGTACCCGAGCGGCGAGTCGGTGAACGGGGACGGCGCGGCCACGAGATGTCCCCGCACCCGATTGATGCCGTGGGCTCGCAGTGAATCCGCGAGCGCGCGCAAGGGCGCAAGCGCGTCGCCTGCCTGCATGTGATCGCTCACCGAGGGATCGCCATTGCCCCGCACGATCAGGTCGCCGGTGAGCAGACTGTCGCGCACGACGCCGCGTGCCAGCATGCTGGTGCTCCACCGATAGTCAGCGCCCAGTTGCACCAGAGCCGTCGTTCCCGTGAGAAGCTTCATGTTGCTCGCCGGCATGAACAGCTTGTCGGCATTGTGCGCATACAGCGTCTCGGCACGCGCGGCATCCACGATGAGTACGCCCCATTGTGCGCTGCGGAACTCCGGCGCATCCACCATCGAGTCGATGAACTGCCGCAGCGCGAGACGCACGGACGGTGTGGGACCTGCCGTGACTGACGGCGACGGCGCGCCGGTGGTGGCACATCCCGCGACAAGCGCGGCCCCAGCGAGGTGGCGCAGCGTGCGCATTGGGTGGCGTGGCATGAGATGGTTCGGCAATGCGTCCAGGGTCCGGGCGGCGTGGGGGAGCGAGCCTCGAAAGATGACGGATGCCGCGCCTAGCGTCGAGCCGTGTGGCCAAGACGGGGAATCACGCCGGCCAGCGCATCGAGCTGCTCCTGCGAATCCACGCTGAGGAACAGCTGCGCAGGATCGCCGTGTTCCACGAGCACGCGCTCCGGAATGATGATCGCGGAGGGAAGGGCTTCGCACAGCGCATGCGCCCGCCGCTCCCCCTCGGCGAGCAACCGCGAGCACGTGTCCAGCGCGTTCGCTGCATAGTACGCACACAGTGCTTCCAGTACCGGCGGATCGCCATGCGCCGGGACCACGGCGTCCGCACCAATCTCTCCGAGCGCCCGCATGCCGCGCAGGAGCGGCGTGGTGACGAATGGCATGTCCCAGGCGACAACAAGGATGGACGCACCCTGAGCGGCGCGCAGGGCGGACTCGATGCCCGCCAGGGGGCCGAGCCCGGGCACCGTATCGGCGACAACGGGCAGTGAGGGAAACCAGTCAGCGGCGCGCGCGTCATTGCTGACGACGAGCTGCCCGTCCGTTGCGCCGCGCAGTGCCGCGAGAATCCGATCCGCGATGCGGATGTCCTCCACCATGGCGAGGCCCTTTGGCAGGCCATCGAAGCGCCGGGCCTCCCCGCCAGCGAGCAACACGCCCACGCACCGGCCGCGCGACGGGTGCGCGCTCAGATGCGGAGCCCCCGCTGCTCGGCGGCGACGTCGAGCTCCGCGGTGATCGTGCGCTCCACCAGCAGCGAACCCAGCCCGCGGCGCGGACGCTCCTTCAGGAAGCGTCCGCAACTGTTGCACATCATGAGGTCGTAGCCAAGTGCAGGATTGCCGATGCGCGCGATACCAGTGGGCGAGTCCACCGCATCGCAGCCGAGGCATCCACTATGCGGCGAGCGCCACTGGGCGTCACAGCAGGAGCAGACCAGGAATCGCTGACCGCGCTCGATGAGCGCGATGTCAGGCGCGCCACCGCAGGCGGGGCAGATGACGCGCGACCAGCTGGCCCACCTGGATGACGTGCCCACACGCGCCGTGGCGGCCCGCACCACCGCGTTCCCGATCACGATGGCGCCCATCCGGGCGATGCGGCGCCGTGCGGCCGATGGCGCGCGGTCTCCCCTGAACCACCCGCATACGAGGTCGTCCACGTCGACGTCACCATCCAGCAGGGCCACGCGATCGGCGTTCGACACCAGACCCGCCACCTCGAACGACTCGAGCACACGTGCGAACTGTGCGGAGAGATCGCCACAGGAGCGCACGACGCCGAGTGCTTCGTAGGCCACCTGTCCGCCAGCGATGCGACGGTGCGCGGCAGCGACATCCACCACCGGCGCGCACACGTCCTGAATGTCCGCATGCGCGCGCAGGACCGGCGCGAGCTGCTCCGCGGTCGAACGGCGAACGGATGTGGTGCGTGGAGAGGAAGTGGTGGCCATGAGCCCTGGTAGTCGGCGCCGCGCGGGCGGGTCGTCTGCCACACCACTCGCTCCTGGAAACGACCGAGCCCGCTGAAAGGTCACGCCGACGCCGGATCCCGGCTCACTCCGGCTCGTAGGTGGCGCTCAACGTGCTGTCCTCCGCCACCACGACGCGCACCACGCGCGCCGCGGATCCGATGGCACGCTGCACTCGCTCGCAGATGAATCGCGCGAGATTCTCGCCGGTGGGAATGAGCCCGCCCTCGGCGAATTCCGGCACGTCGAGATTGATGTTGGCGTGATCGAACCGGTCGCGCACTTCCACGGCAAGTGCCGCGTCGAGCACGGAGAGGTCAGCCACGAATCCCGTGGTGGCATCCACCGCTCCGGTGACCGTGACGTCGCACACATAGCTGTGCCCGTGATAGTTGGGCCGTGCGCACAGCCCGAACGTCTCGGCGTTCTTCTGGTCGCTCCATGTTGCCACGCGATAGCGATGCGCCGCGGCGAAAGTCACGCGGCGAGTGAGAAACGTGGTCACCTCAAGCGGTGCCTTCTTCGCCCTCGGCCGTTGGGCTATTGGGCGGGTTCCACGTCTTGCCCTCTTCCATCATCTGCTGGTAGTCCGACGTGCCGGCGATGTCCTCGTCTGCGCCATCGGCCAGGTGTGCCGATTCATCCGTCATGGAGACCTCGACGTCGCCGCGAAGGCCGCCACCCCGCTCGCTCGACTCTTCGTTGCTGTCGTCCGCGGCCTCGGGATTGCCCGCGCGCGCCAGCGAATCCACCACGAGGTCGTTGGCGTAGTTTTCGACGCCCAGCACATCCGTGAGGACGTGCTCCGCGATGCGGCGCTCGCCCGCGTTGCCCACGCGGCCCGAGAGCGTCACCTTGCCCTCGCGTGCAAGCACCGTGATCTCGTCGATGTCGAGCCCGGCGTGCTCGCGCAGTTGCTCACGCACCAGGTCACGAAGCTCGGTGTCGTCGAGCCCCTCGATGTTGTGCATGTCCTCGAAATCGTGTGCCATGATCGCCGCCGTGAAGAGGGAAGCGGCCGGATCCGGAACTCAGGGCGCGAAGAGGTACGAGACGCCCACGGTGAATGCCGTGTGGTGCGTGTAGAACGACTTCGCCGTGCTCCCGGGCAGTACGGCCGTGTTGTCGGACGCGAGCCGATAATACGCGTCGGGGTAGTCGAGCTTGAAGATGCGGTCCGTGACATCGGCCCGAAGCTGGAAGCGACTCCCCGTCGGGACATACTTCACCCCGCCACCTACCACGAATGCAAAGCGGGTGCCGAACGCGAACCCGGACGAGTCGTCCCTGGCCTTGCTCGATACGCCGCCCACGCCGGCACTGATCTGTGGGACGAGATGATGCCAGCTGCGTGCCCCGGTGAGGTTCAGGGCGAGCCCCAGGTCGCCAGCGACAACGGCGTTGCTCACCGTACCACGGTTGCGCGTGGTCGCGGGCTTCAGGGGGTCGACCACGTTGCGGTCGCCACCACCCGCAATGACGTTGGCGTCAAATGAAAGCGGGCCTGCCAGCCGGAGCTCGTACCGCAGCCCCACGATCGAACGACTCAGCGGTGCGACTCCCGCCGGGTCGTGTCGCGCGCGCAGATAGCCGCCCAGCAGCGTGAGTTCCTGGCTGTAGTCGAGATCCAGGTAGGGACTCCGGTCTGGCATGTGCCCAACCTGCGCGAACGCCGGACGCACCATGATGAGCAGCGCGAATGATGCGGCCAGTAATGTCTTCAGTCGATCGGTCATTGTCACTGTGAGTGTGTATCTCAGACGGTGCGCAGGTCGCGACCCGTCATTTCGCCAGGCTGTTCAAGGCCCATCAGGCGCAGGATCGTCGGGCCCACGTCGCACAGGGCACCGCCATCCCGCAGCCCGTGCGCGCCGTGCGCATCCACCACCACGAAGGGTACCGGATTGGTCGTGTGCGCGGTGTGCGGACCCCCGGTGGCCGGATCGATCATCATCTCGCAATTGCCGTGGTCCGCGGTCACGAGCAGACGCGCACCGGCCGCTTCCGCCGCCGCCACCACGCGCGCCAGGCACTGATCCACCGTCTCCACCGCTTTCAGGATGGCGGGAATGGAGCCTGTATGTCCTACCATGTCGGCATTGGCGTAGTTGCACAGCACGAAGTCGTGCTCTCGCGCCGCAATCGCGGCGCACAGCACATCGGTGATGCCGAGCGCGCTCATCTCCGGCGCCAGGTCGTACGTCGCCACCTTCTGGCTGGGCACGAGACGACGATCCTCTCCGGGAAAGGGCGGCTCGATGCCCCCGTTGAAGAAGTAAGTCACATGCGCGTACTTCTCGGTTTCCGCCGTCTTCAACATCGTTCGGCCCGCACCAGACACCACCTCGGCCACGATGCGCGCCATCGACTGCGGCGGGAAGGCCACGGGGAGGCTGAACGTCTGGTCGTACACCGTCATCGTCACCACCGGCACTGCGGGCCGGCGCGAGACATCGAATCCATTGAACGCCGGGTCGGTGAGCGCGCGCACGATCTGCCGCATGCGGTCGGATCGATAGTTGAAGCAGATCACCGCGTCGCCCTGGCGGATGGGGGCCATTGCGGCACCGGCGCCGTCCACCACAGCCGTGGGCGTGAGGAATTCGTCCGTCTCGCCGCGATTGTATGATTCCGTCACCAGGGCGAGCGGATCGCCCGTGGTGGGGCCTGTTCCGTCGACGACGGCGTGATACCACTTCTCGATGCGGTCCCAGCGATGGTCGCGATCCATGCCGAAATAGCGGCCGCCGACGCTGGCCAACACGGCGCGGCCCCTGGCCTTCGCGAGCAATTCCTGGAGATAGCCGAGGCCCGACCGGGGCATGGTGTCGCGCCCATCGAGCATGGCGTGAATGGCCACGCGCGGCACATTCTCGCGCCCCGCGAGGTCCAGCAGCGCCAACAGGTGCGTGTCGATGGCGTGTACGCCGCCGGAGCCGATGAGGCCGACGAGGTGCAGCGTCCCGTTGCTGGCCTTGACCGTGTTGCAGGCGCTCACGAAGGCGGGATTGGTGAAGAAGCTGCCGTCGGCAATTGCCGTGGAGATGCGCACGAGGTCCTGCTCCACGACGCGGCCTGCGCCGAGGTTCAGGTGTCCCACTTCACTGTTGCCCATCTGGCCGCAGGGCAGGCCGACGGCTTCGCCCGACGCCTGGAGTAACGTGTGCGGTGCGCGCGCCCAGAGCCGGTCCCAGGTGGGCACATTGGCCATGGCGATGGCATTGCCTTCCTTTTCGGCGCGATAGCCCCATCCATCGAGCACGAGGAGGACCACCGGCGGGGTGCGTGACGCTGATGCCATTCGATGACTGGAGAGTCTGTAAGTGGAACGCAGCACGGAAATGTATTCGGGCGACGGCTCGCTCGCTGTCGCTCGCTTGACAGGGGACGGGAGACTCGGTGTATTGCCGTCCTCCGCGCGCAATTCGCCGTCCAGCGAGCGCAGCGA
>JACMOE010000435.1 GCA_014378185.1 Gemmatimonadaceae bacterium
AATGGGGACCGCGTCACGGTTCGGGCAAGCAGCGTCGCGCGGCTTGGCGGCGAGGGTGGACCGCAGGGCACGTTCACCGTTGGTGTCGAACAGTCCGTGCTGCGGCAGGCCAGCTCCGTCACCATGCAGATACCGGGACCGGCTGGGCAAAAGTACTATTCCGCTGTGGATGGCATGGCGGAATCGTGGAACCACAACACCGGCCTGCTCTCGCAGGTCAGCACGTCGTGGGACGATGCCATCTTCCTCACCGGCGGCCTGCGCGTCGAGCGCAATGACGCGTTTTCCGGGCGCAACCGGTATCCGCTGCTGCCCATGGTGGGACTTGCCGTCGTGCGGGATGTGGGTGGCGCCGAGGTGAAATGGAGGGCAGCGTACGGCAAGGGCATCCGTCCGCCGCAGACGCCCGCGCGCAGTGCGTCGTCCGGATATACCAACAACGTGAGCTACGCGGCAATCGGCGGCGGCAGCGGACTCAATGTCGCCCTCCCAGCGCTCGATCCCGAGGTGCAGTCGGGATACGAGGGCGGCGTCGAACTCTATGTCGGCAAGACGCTGTCGCTGCAGCTCACGCGCTTCGACCAGCGCGTCTCGGGGCTGATCCAGAATGTGTCCGTGGCAATCGATACGCTGGTGCGCAACGGGCGGACGGAGCGACGCGTGCGCTATCAGTTGCAGAACGTCGGAGAGATCACCAACACCGGGTGGGAGCTGCAGGGCACGGCGACGCATGGTCCCTTCTCGCTCAATGGCGCTGTGAGCTCGGTGGACAGCCGGGTACGCACGCTGGCCAGAGGATACCTTGGCGACCTCCGTCCCGGCGACCGCATGCTCGCGGTGCCGGCACGCACCGTGAGCGCGACCGCCACCTGGTTCGGCGGTGCATGGTTCGCGTCGCTCGGCGCCACTCGCGCGATGGACTGGGTCAACTACGATCGCCTGAGTCTTGCCAACTGGTATCTCACGCAGAATCCCAACCCTGGGCGCGAGCCCACCGGGGCGCGGCTGCGCAGCTACTGGCGCGAATACAATGGCGAGACGCACCTGAGGGTGACGGGCTCGCGCGACTTGAGCCGCGGCGTCTCGCTGTTGATGGTCGGCGAGAACTTGCTGGGAGGACAGCTCGGTGAGCCGGACAATGTCACGATCCGCCCAGGCCGGACGGTGACCGCGGGGTTGCGCGCGGCGTTCTGAAACGCGGGCGCGGCATTCGCCGTAGTTTACGGCAGGACGCACACGCGCCTTGTTTCCGTATGCCATTCATCCACCGCTGATGCAGACTCCCGCTTCCGTACCCGTCGCGCCGCCGGCCCCCGCGCCGCCTGGACAGGTCGTCATCCGGCCGGGCGTGGACGCTCCGCAGGCAGTGTATCAGGCATTCAGCGAACAGCGGAAGGAACTGGCGAATCAACTCGACAACCTCGAGGGCAAGCGGCGCGATCTCGCCGAGCAAATCGCGGAGCCGGCCGTGAACAAGTCCGTGAGGGCGGGCCTCGAGGTTCGCGTGGCGGAGCTGGACAAGCGCATTGCGGATGTGGACAAGCAACTGGCCGCGGCCGACAAATCGGTCGCCAACGCTGCCGCCGCGCCGGGTGCGGTGGTGGAGCGGCCTCTCCAGCAAAGCAACGGCCTGCCGGGGGAGTTCCGGTTTTTTCCGGGATTGTTCATCGTCGCGGTCTTCTTCCCGCTATCGATTGCCCTCGCGCGCCGCATCTGGCGTCGCAGCGCGTCGGCCGTC
>JACMOE010000436.1 GCA_014378185.1 Gemmatimonadaceae bacterium
GCACAGGACACCCCATCGTCCGCTTCTCCAGTGAAAGGGAGCGAATCCCGGAGTCAGCCAACATCCATCAGCAAGTCAACAAGGCCGGTGCCTTCAACTGACGAAGCGAAACGAAACCCTCCGGCAGCACCCACCACAGCACCCACCACAGTGCCGGCCAGGGCCAGGCCTGCCGTCCAGACGCGCGGGATCTACACCATACAGCTCGCGGCGTACAACACACGCCCCGATGCGGATCGACTCGTTGCCAAGCTTCGATCGAATGGCGTAACGGCTCGTGTCAGCGGCACCGCGAAACCGTTCCGTGTGCGTCTGGATTTCTATCCCACGCGTCAGGCAGCGCTCGACCAGGTCGCGTTATTGAGGGGTCGTGGCATCATCGGGTTCGTGACCACCGAGGAGCCGGCGAAGGAGGGCACGACGCCGTGAGCGGTGCCGTTGTGACGCCGCTGATGCAGCAGTACCGGGAGATCAAGGCGCGTCACCAGAGCGCGATCCTCTTTTTCCGGATGGGCGACTTTTACGAAATGTTCTACGAGGATGCAGAAATCGCTGCGCGCGTGCTGGGGCTCACGCTCACGTCGCGGAACAATGGCGCCGCCGCCGAGGTGCCGCTGGCGGGTGTGCCGGTGAAGGCTGGCCCAGAGTACGTGCGACGCCTGGTGCAGCAGGGTTACCGGGTCGCGATCTGCGAGCAGATGGAGGACCCCAAGGTCGCGAAGGGCATCGTGCGGCGCGAGGTGGTGGAGACCATCTCACCCGGTGTCGCGTTCGCTGACGAGTTGCTCGATGGCGCACGCAACAACTTTGTCGTCGCCATTGGCGCACCCGTGGGAGAACTGGTGGGCATTGCGGCGGCCGATGTGTCCACCGGTGAGCTGCGCCTTGCGATCACGACTCGATCCGAAGCAGATACCGTACTCGCCCGCTTTGCGCCCCGGGAACTGCTCGTGCCGCGCGGCATGAATGCACTGCCGCGCACGCCGGTGCTCGATGGCGTGCTCGTAACGGAGCGCGAACCCTGGGAGTTCGATGAGGCAATGGCGCGCGACGACCTTGCGCGCCAGTTCGAAGTCCGCGGCCTGGATGGTCTGGGCCTCGAGGTGACCGACGGGCAGGCGGTCGCAGCAGCGGGTGCGCTGCTGCGCTACCTGAAGGAGATGCAGCCCGCAGGCGTTCCGCAGCTGGCGCGGCCCACGATCGAGCGCGCCGGGGGGGTGATGCCCCTGGACGAGATGACGCGGCGCAACCTCGAACTCGTGGAATCATTGCGCGGTGCGGACACGTCCGGCACCCTGCTCGCCGTACTGGACCGCACCATGACCCCCATGGGGGCGCGTCTGCTGCGCCAGTGGTTGCTCGCTCCACTCATCGACCGCACGCGCATCGAATTGCGTCTGGACGCCGTAGGTGCACTCGTCACCGATGCGAGCGCCCGCGACGCGCTGCGCTCGGCCCTCGACGGTGTTCGTGACGTGGAGCGACTCGGCAGCAAGGCCGCGTCGGGACGCGCGACCCCTCGGGAACTGGCAGCGCTGGGGCTCTCGCTGGGCCGGCTGCCACATGTGGAAGCCGCCGCCATGCGGCTCAACGGCGCAGGCGTGGTCGCCACGCTGATGCACCAGTGGGACGGGTGCGCGGAGATGGCGGCATCCGTTCAGCACATGCTTGTCGAACGGCCGCCACTGCAGCTCGGCGACGATGCCACGATTTCCGATGGCGTGGATGCGGAACTCGATGCGCTCCGCGCGCTGCGCAACGGGGGCAAGGATGCCATTGCCGCCATCCAGACAGAAGAGCGAGCGCGCACCGGAATTCCGTCGCTCAAGGTGGGATTCAACCGCGTGTTCGGCTACTTCATCGAAGTGACGAATGCAAACCGCGAGTTGGTGCCCGCGGACTATCAGCGCCGGCAGACGCTCACAGGCGCAGAGCGCTTCGTGACGCCAGCGCTCAAGGAATACGAGGAGAGAGTACTCACGGCAGCCGAGCGCATTGAGGGGTGTGAGCGCGCCCTCTACGATGCGCTGCGTGCCGCCGTGGGCCGGGAAGTGGGGCGCATCCAGTGTGCGGCACGCATCGTCGCCCAACTGGATGTGCTTTCGGCGCTCGCCGACGTGGCGGCGCGTGAGGGATACGCGCGACCGGCGCTCACCGACGGATTCAATCTCGAGATCATCGCGGGGCGCCATCCCGTGGTGGAGCGCATGATGCCACGCGACAAGTTCATCCCGAACGACGTACGCCTGGAGGAGGACGCTCGGCTCGTGATACTCACCGGGCCGAACATGGCCGGCAAGAGCACGATCCTGCGACAGGTCGGGTTGATCGTGCTCATGGCGCAAACGGGGAGCTTCGTGCCGGCGGCGTCGGCGACCATTGGTGTGTGCGACCGCGTGTTCACGCGCGTGGGCGCAAGCGACAACCTGGTGCGCGGGCAGTCCACGTTCATGGTGGAAATGGCAGAGACGAGCGCCATCCTGCACACAGCCTCGTCGCGCAGCCTGGTGCTCCTGGATGAAATCGGCCGAGGCACCAGTACGTATGATGGGGTCTCGATTGCGTGGGCCGTCAGTGAGCACCTGCACGATCGCGTGGGCTGCAAGACCATTTTTGCAACGCACTATCACGAACTGGTGCAGCTCGCCAGCGAATTAGTAGCGGTTCGAAACTATAATGTCGGGGTACGCGAGGTTGGCGAACAGATCCTGTTCCTACATCGCCTGCAGCCCGGTGGGGCGGACCGATCCTACGGTATCGAAGTGGGGCGACTGGCAGGACTGCCGGCCCCGGTCATTGCGCGTGCTCGCACGGTGCTGGCGCTGTTGGAGGGAGAGGCCGAGCACCTGGTGCCGGCACTCGCTCCAGCGGTAGCGGGCGCCCGGCGGCCGCGCAGTCAGATCCCCTCACCCGATCAGCTTGCCCTTTTCATTCCGGCCGCGCATCAGGCTGCGATGGAACGGTTGCGTACCGTCGACGTGAATGCACTCACGCCACTTGCTGCACTCCAGTTCGTGGCCGAGCTCTCCGCGCAGGCGAAATCATGACTGGCGGTGGATACATTGCGGACATGCCGAGAACCCTGTCCTGCACCCTGCTGTTGCTGCTCGTACTGATCGGGTGTTCCGACAAGGGACCAGTCCAGAAAATGGCGCAGGCATTTCAGCGCGGTCCCGCGCATCCCGACGAGTTTCCCACGGCGCTGAATACCGAGCAAGCCTTCCGGTATCCGGCGGAGCTGTATGCACGCCGCGTGCAAGGCAACGTGACCCTCCGTCTTTACATCGAGACAACGGGCCAGGCCCGTGCCGACTCCACGCGAATCGAGGAAAGCAGCGGCTATGGAGCCCTGGACTCCGCGGCGGTGAAGGGCTCCCACGAGCTCCGATTCGTGCCAGCCAAACTGCATGGGGAACCACTGGCAACGACCGTCCTGTTTCCCGTCTATTTCCGACATCCCGAAGCGCATGCGCTTCCTGGCGATACGATCCTGAACACGCCCGCCCTCATACCATGACCCGCAATCTTCGCCCGTACGACAGCGTCCTCGATACCATCGGGTGGACGCCGCTGATCCGGCTCAACCGCATCACCCGTGGCATCCGCACGCCGGTGTACGGGAAGGCAGACTTCTTCAATCCGGGCGGGTCGGTGAAGGACCGCATCGGCATGCCGATCATCGAGCAAGCCGAACGCGATGGATCGCTGAGGCCGGGCGGAACAATCGTCGAAGGAACCAGTGGCAACACCGGGGTGGGCCTCGCCATCGCGGCAGCACTGAAGGGCTACAAGTGCATCTTCACGATGCCGGACAAGATGTCGCAGGAAAAAGTGCGCCTGCTCAAGGCGTTCGGGGCTGAAGTCATCATCACGCCAACGGCTGTGGGACCCGACCATCCGGACAACTACGTCGTGATGGCCAAGCGGATTGCCGAGGAAACGCCTAACGCGATCCTTGCCAACCAGTTCTACAATCAGGCGAACACCAACGCCCACTACGCGACAACGGGTCCGGAACTCTGGGAGCAATCCGAAGGGCGCATCACGCACTTCGTCGCCGCGGCGGGAACGGGCGGGACGATCACTGGCGTGGGCCGTTACCTGAAGGAAAAGAACCCGGATATCAAGATCATTTGCGGTGATCCGCAGGGATCCATCCTGGCCGAGTTGTGGCGGAGCAAGGGCACGCACAAGATCGACGGTGCTCCGTACAAGGTGGAAGGCATTGGCCAGGACAAGCTACCCAGCACGCTCGATCTCTCCGTGATCGACGACTACCGCTCCGTGAGCGACCGCGACGCTTTTTCCATGGCTCGGCGGCTCACGCGGGAGGAGGGCCTGTTCGTGGGCGGATCGGCGGGGCTGATCACGCACATCGCGCTGCAGGTGGCGCGCGAGATCGACACACCCGATGCATTCGTGGTGACCTTCCTGTGTGATACGGGCGAGCGCTATCTGTCGAAGCTGTACAACGACGAATGGATGCGGGAGAACCAGCTGCTCGAGCCGGATCGCGTGACGCTGGGCGACCTGCTGGAGCACAAGGTGGCCTCGGCGCCAGCGGCGGTCGTGAGCGCGGCGCAGGGCCAGCAGGTGCGGCAGGTGCTCGGCCTCATGCGTCTGCACGATGTCTCCCTCCTGCCCGTGCTGGACGGCGGCCGCTGTGTGGGCAGCGTGACGGAATACGCCCTGACGCAGCGCGGACTGGAGAGTTCGCGATTCCTGGATGCGGTGGTCGGCGAGGTAATGGACGAGCCGTTTCCCGTGGTGGATGCGGGGCAGCCTGTCGAGTCGGTCCAGAAGGTGCTATCGAAAGCCACGCCGGCGGTGCTCGTGACCAGTGGGGACGCCATCGTCGGCATCGTCACGCGCAGCGACATGCTGGCGTACCTCATGCACCGGTAGTCGGACTGTCCGACCATCGGGCACGCAGACGGGACCAGGGGAATCACGTGAGAATCACGGTATTGATGGGTGGCACCTCGTCCGAGCGCGATGTTTCACTCGCGTCGGGCCTGCGCATCGCGGAAGCGCTTCGGTCGCGCGGACATGCCGTGCGCACGGTGGACACCGCGAAGGGAGCGCTGTCCGAGGATGACGAACGGCGCATGCTCGCTGGTGGCGTGGTGAAGGCGCTTCCTCCCACCCCGGAAGAGCTGGCCCGCATGAACGCGGAATCCCTTGCCGATACCGCCGCCAGAATGCCCGGGCGGGGAGACTGCGATGTCGCCTTCCTTGCGCTGCACGGCGGGCGAGGCGAGGATGGGACCATCCAGGCACTGCTTGACCTTGCCGGAGTGGCCTACACCGGCAGCGGGCATCTTCCCAGCGCCCTGGCGATGGACAAGGACCTTTCGAAGCACCTCATGCGCGCGCATGGTGTACGGACGGCAGACTGGCTGATGGCCACGGACCCGACACACCTGCCCGACGCGGACGTAGTGGGGCGCACGCTGGGCTGGCCACTGATCGTGAAGCCGTCCAAGCAGGGGTCCACGGTTGGGCTTTCCATCGTGCGGCATGCAGCCGAACTGGGCCCGGCGATCGTCGAGGCGTTCAAGCATGACGACGAGGTCATGCTGGAGCAGTTCATTGCCGGCCGCGAGCTCACGGTAAGCATCCTTGGCGGCCTTGCGCTGCCCGTTGGCGAGATCATCGCGAAGAAGGAGATCTACGACTACGAGTGCAAGTACACGCCGGGCATGGCCGAGGAGATTTTTCCTGCAGCGCTGGGAGAGGCGGAGGTAGTTGCCGTGCAGGAACAGGCTCGGCTGACGTTTGCGGCGCTCAAGCTGTCCGGCTGCGCCCGCATCGATTTCAGGCTGACCTCGAGCGGAGAATTTTTCTGTCTGGAGGCCAATACTCTGCCTGGCATGACGGCCACGAGCCTGGTACCGCAGTCAGCGGCAGCGGCGGGGATCAGCTTTCCGGACCTTTGTGAGCGCATAGCGCTACTCGCAGCCAGAGCACCAGCGGGCGAGCCCAGATCCGCATGACGTCCGGACGCGGTCGGCTTCCGAGCCTGAGCGCGGCGCTCGCTGGCATTCCCTCAGGCGTGCAGCCTCTGGGGCCGTGGAGCGGTCGCCGACAGTTGTTCGTGCGGTTTGCGGTGGAAGCAGAAACCGCGACGATCTATTCGGCGGAGGCGCTCCGCGGTGACCTGTCGCGGCTGGCCGGCCGGTCCCGGTATCACTCGGTGGCGATCACCGGAGGTGATGTCCTGGCGGAGATCGATTTCCTGCTGGCGGCATTCAGCCAGCCGGGAACGCTGCCGGTGATGCTTGACCACGACGGCCAGCGGCCGGAAGCGCTGGAGAAGTTGTTGCCATCGCTCGCGATGATGCAGGTGACGATGAAGGGAAGCGAAGGGCAGGCGGCCGTGGAGCGAGTGTGCGCATCCGTTATCTGTGCGGCGCAGACGCATGTGGCGCACGCCGTGGTCATTGTGCCGACGGACACGCTCAGTGACGGGCCGCTTTTGCGGATCGTCGAGCAGATACACGATGCGAGTGGCGACACGCAGGTCGTGGTGCACCCCGTTCATGAGCGAATACTTGAGCACGAGCGGCGGTGGGCGCACTGGCTCGAGCAGGCGATGACGGTGCACGCAGACGTCCGGGTGCTACCCCGCCCACCTGCCGCAGCGCGCGTGGCGGAATCCTGACCGCGGAACCCGTGCTGTGCCGTTCGGTTAGTACGTTGACATTCGACATGTTCGCACTGTGCGAGCACCACCCAGTTCAGCAGCTGCAGCGCAGCACCGTTCGATGGCCACCTTCAGTCACCCCGACGATCACGATGCCCCGCGCCTGACACACGGCGTGCGGGTGCTGCTTGCCCTCAACGTCGCGATGCTGTTCCTGCAATGGACGCTCGTGAGCGATGCGGATGTCTTTGCGGTGCTCGGGTTTCAGGATGGCAACCTGCAACGCACGCTGTGGAGCGCGGGCACATACATGTTCGTGCACTACAGCGTGTGGCACCTGGCGTTGAACATGTATGTCCTGGTGCTCTTCGGGCCGCGGCTCGAGCGAGCAACGGGCACACGGACCTTCGTCCTCTACTACCTCTGGTGCGGGTTGGGCGGTTCGATGTTTCACCTGCTGTTCGTGCGTACCGGTGTGCTCGTGGGGGCATCGGCTGCGGTGTTCGGCGTGATGTTCGCCTACTGGCAGCAGTGGCCGCGTGATGAAATCGCGGTACTCGGTGTGCTTCCAGTGCGCGTGTGGGCGCTTGTGGTGCTGCTGATGACCGGCAACCTGGTGGCAGGAGGGTTGGGCGGCACCATGGTTGCCCCGGGTCCCCACGGCTGGATCTATCTGGCGCAGCTGGGCGGGCTGGCCTTTGGCTGGCTGTATTTCCGGACTCCGCCAGCCGCCAGCCTCGATCGGCTGCGGCAACGCATTTCACCGGCGCCGGACTATCAGGACGACGCACCACCGCGAGCCATTCCGCGGACGCTTCCACGTGCGCGCGCGCATCGGGATGAAGTGGATGAGATCGTGGCCAGGAGCAAGGCTGTCGCGTCGCAGCAACGCCCATCGGCACGTGCCGTGGTGGCGCCGGTGCGAGCCGGGTCCGATGTCCGGGCGTCGGCGCTGGACCGGGTACTCGACAAGATTTCGTCGTCGGGGCTCGACAGCCTGTCGAGCGACGAGCGCGCCCTGCTCGACGAAATGGCCAAGCGGCTGCGCGGCGACGCCTGATACGGATGAGGCGAGAACAAAAAAAGCGCCCCCTGGACTTGCCAGGGGGCAGTACCGCCAGGCCGTTCTCCCGGCGGCAACGGCCGATCCAGAGGGGATCGGCACAGGGAGAAGATACGATACCCGCATGGCAGGGCGCCAGAGTCATTTCGCGCCGCTAGCTTTCGCGCATGCCACGACCTGACCTGCTGGAGACTTTCCCCAATCCGTGCCCCGGGCGTCCGTACGAAATTGCGATGGAGTGTCCGGAGTTCACCTCGCTCTGCCCGTTGGGCGGCATCGAGACCGATGCGGCCGAGCTCACGTTGCTGGACGGCGGAGCGCCGGACTTCGCGACCATCCACATCACGTACGTGCCTGGTGACGTCTGTGTGGAGCTGAAGAGTCTGAAGCTCTACCTGTGGAGCTTTCGGAACGACGGCATCTTCTACGAGCGGGCAGTCAACAGGATCCTGGATGATCTTGCGGCTGTGGTGAAACCGGCCTGGATGGAAGTGCTGGGCGACTTCAACATTCGTGGCGGCATCAAGAGCGTGATCACCGCACGGGTAGGGACTCGGACAGACGCCTGACGGCCAAGGGGGAGCCCGCCGGTGACGATTGTGCGTCACGTGCGGGTCTTCCCAGCATTCGCGCAATGGGCGACGTGATGAAGTGCATGCCTGCCCTTGTCTTGTCCGAGGCGTGACCGAGACGCAGCGGACACGCTGGTGTCCTTGCTGGACCCGCTTCCGCCACCCTAGCTTTTGGCATCCCTCCTTATTCCTCCCCGAGAGTGTCCATGCTGAAACTCCGATCGCTAATCGGCGGTGTCGCCGTTCTTGCGCTCCTCGTATTTCCTACCGTCGTCGTGCGCGCACAGGGCGTGACGACGGGCGCGCTGGTTGGCACCATCACGGATAACACCGGCGCACCGGTCGAAGCCGCACAGGTACAGGTACGGAATGCCTCCACCGGGTACAACATCGGGGCAGTCACGCGCTCCACGGGTACCTACATCATTCAGGGTATCGAGCCCAATCAGAATTACCGCATCACGATCCGGCGCATCGGTTACGCGCCCACGACGCGCGACGGCATCACGATCAGCCTGGGCCAGGCGCGCCGCGAGGATTTCAAGCTGGTGCGCGAAGTCGCGATGCTCGGTGAGGTCTCCGTCACGGCATCGGCAACCGATGCGGTGATCAACGCTTCGAAGACCGGCACCAGCACATCGATCTCGGATTCGGCGCTTCGCCGCCTGCCGACGATCAACCGCAACTTCGTCGACTTCGTGCAGTTGGTGCCGCAGGTGTCCACGACGACCGGCTTTCTGTCCGGCGGCGGTGTGAACCTCCGGCAGAACTCGATCCAGATCGACGGTGCGCAGTCGAGCGACTTGTTCGGCCTCGGCACCACGGGCCAGCCAGGTGCATCAGCGGGCGCCAAGTCGATTCCGCTCGACGCCGTGAAGGAGTATCAGGTGCTGCTGTCTCCCTTCGACGTGCGGCAGGGCAGCTTTGGTGGCCTGCTCATCAACGCGGTGACGAAGAGCGGCACGAACGACTGGCATGGGACCGTCTACGGCGACTCGCGGAGCCAGAGCCTCACGCGTTCGCAGCCATACCTCAATGCCTACAAGTCGCAGCACGTCAGCGCGTCGCTCGGTGGCCCGATCGTGAAGGACAAGCTGTTTCTGTTCGCCAGCGGTGAACTTCAGAAACTGGACCAGCCGGCGGGTGGCTCGTACCTTGGCGCGCCGGACCAGTATGTGACGCAATCCACGATTGATGCCGTGAATGCCGCCGCGGCGAGGTACGGACTCGCCGATGGTGGCACGGGCGAGCAGATCTTCAAGAAGAACCCCAATCGCAACGCGTTCGTCCGCATGGATGCATACCTGCCGCTCTCCACACGGTTGGTGCTGCGGCACAACTACGCATCCGCAGACAACAGCGTGTTCGGTCGCGGGCTCGCGACGGCGGCGACGCCGAACTTCAACCTCACGTCGAACCGCTATGATCTGAGCAATACGTCCAGGAGCTCGGTGGCCGAGTTGTTGACGAACATGTCAAGCGGCATCTATAACGAGTTTCTCGCGAACTACTCGACGATCAAGGATTTCCGCACGGTGCCGCAGAAGTTTCCCCAACTCACCGTGCGCGGTATTGCTCGCTCCGATGATGCCACGAGGACCACGAACTTCGTGCTCGGAACGGAAAACTCGTCACAAGCCAACTCCCTGGACCAGCGCACGATGGAGTTCACGGACAACCTCACCATTCCGCTGAGCTCGCACGCCATCACCATCGGTGGCAAGGCGCTGTACTACAAGTCGATCAACCTGTTCGCACAGAACTCCTTCGGCAACTGGACCTTCGCCAGCCTGGACGCGTTGAATAGCGGCGTCGCCACGCAGTACATCATCAGCGCACCGGCGCCCACGGACCCGTACAACGGACTCGCGACCATCAAGGCGGCGACGTACAGCGGCTATATCGAGGACGCCTGGCAGGCCACCCCGACACTCTCGCTCACGTTCGGCGTGCGCATGGACAAGCCGGTGTTCGACAACGTGCCGCCGCTCAATCCGGAAGTGCTGGCGGACTACAACCGCGAGACGAGCAGCGTGCCCCACACGGCACAGTACTCCCCACGGTTCGGGTTCAACTGGGACGTGACGGGCGACCAGAAGAACCAGCTGCGCGGCGGTGTTGGTTCCTTCAGCGGGCCCACCCCATTCGTGTACCTCTCCAATGCGTTCGGAAACTCCGGGCTGAGCGGGTACTCGTCGATCACGTGCAATGGCGCGACACTCACGAACACTTCCGGCACGTCCACGGGCGTGCCGGCGTTCAATGCGGCGAACGCGTCCAACCCACCGCTGCAGTGCCTCGACGGCACGCGTCCCAATGGAACGATTGCGCCAGGTGCGGCGATCTCCGGGCCGGCCGCCGGTGCCGCCGTCAACACGATCGACCCGAACTTCAAGAACCCGAAATACCTGAAGGCGACAGGCGGATACGATCACCGCTTCGCGAACGGCATCGTGGGAACGATCGAGGGGCTGTACTCGCGGTCGCAGAACAACGCGTTCTACCGTAACCTCGCGCTGCCTGCCAACCCCGTGGGGCAGGATATCCACGGTCGCCAGCTGTACGGCATCCTCACCCCAACGGGCGCCACGCCGGCGACGAGCGGGCCACGCACCGCAGTGCTCGACGTGACGAACGCGTCGGGCGACTACACCTGGAGTGCCACGGCACAGGTCCAGAAGTCGTTCACGGACAACTTCGACGGATCGCTGGCCTACACGCATCAGGTGTCTCGTGACGTGGTTTCGGTCACGAGCAGTACGGCTGGTTCGAACTTCCGGTATCAGCGGGATGTGAGCGGCCGGCTGGACGACCTCAGCCTGGGCAAGTCGAAGTACGACCAGCCCCACCGCATCATCGCGACGGGTTCCTACCGGTTCCCGACGTTCACCGACGTGTCGGTCATTTATACGGGCAACTCGGGTGCGCCGTACGATTATACGTACGGTTCGAGTGGCGGCACGACGGGCGACCTGAATGGCGATGGCCAGTCGCAGAACGACCTGATCTACGTGCCCAGGAATGCGCTGGACCAGTCGGAGATCCTGTTCGCGGGCTACAACGGCAACACGGCGGCACGAACAACGGCCGCCACGCAGGCGCAGGCGTTCGAGAACTTCATCAACACCACGCCGTGCCTTGGCGAGGCGCGTGGCACCATTCTCACGCGCAATGCCTGCCGGAACCCGTGGGTCAACGAATTCGACCTTTCCGTGGCGCAGTCACTCGGCAAGCTCGGTGGACGAGCATTCGAGAACCTGCAGGTGCGCCTGGACATCGTGAACCTCGGGAACCTGTTGAACAAGGACTGGGGCAAGCAGGCATTCTCGGACCAGGGCAACACGTGCGGCCAGATCTGCAGCGCCACGATTGCGCTGGTGCACATGGGTAATGCGCTGCCATCCGGTGTGACGACGAACAGTCCGCTCGCGCAGGGCATCTACACGTTCAACACCGGATATCAGGCGTACAACGCCGACAACGCGTCGTCGAACTACCGGATGCAGCTGTCGATGCGGTACAGCTTCTAACTGGCGGCTGGTTGGTTGGTCTGTACGGCAAGCACTTGAGCGCCCCCACGAGCCCGGCTCGTGGGGGCGCTGTGCATGAGGGCACTGTGCAGTGTCTTGATACGCCGTCCGGTGTTTGGATGACGACCCTGTGACGCGTACAGGAGAGACTGCAGGCGCAACGAAAGGGAGACACACCGAGCGTAGCGCGGGGGCAACGGCGCTGGCCGGGCACGGGAGAGCGAATCGAAAGAAGGTGCGAGCTGCGCCCGCTGAGCTGCGCGAGAATCACGCGCAGCGTGCTCACGGGAACCTTCATCGAGAAATGACACATGAATTACAGAGTTTTCGGCGCCGATGTCAGCGCCCTCTTGGGTAAGCGGCAGGAAGGGAAGGGTGGATGCCCATGATCAGCCCAACGCATCTTCTCCGTTTTGCAGGGTCATCGCTTGCGGCTTGCCGAGTCCCTGCCTTGGGGGCCATCGGCATTGGCGCATTGACGTTCGCTGTTTCGTGCGCTGACAGCCGCACCATTGCCGGACCGCCGGCGTTATCCCATGAAGCTTCGCTCGTAAGCGCGCATCAGGCTCCAGTGGCTGGCGACGTTGTCATCATGCACCGTTCGACGCTTGTGGCCGCACACGACGGAGTGGGAAAGGTGAACCGGAATTTTACCGAGAATATCAGCGGCCAGATACGAGTTCGGGGGAAGGACGACAGCACCGTTCCCGGTACAGCACGTGCCGATTTCACGGCTGGAGTGCTGCCGCGTCCCGTAATGTCACTCCCTGCCCGGACGGAGACAGGGATGTGCGCGGCCCTGCCTTCATGGTCGCGAGTGGAGAAGATCGGCACCGGCGGCAACGCAACGATCTCGGGGGTTGGTGACGCACCTGCCTCGCACCTGAAGATCGTGGCAGAGGATGGAACAGTGCTGACGGTCGAGCGCACCTGGGTCAGGACGTCCAGGACATGGCAGTTGGCGAAGCAGACGACCACGACCCCGGACAAGCGATTCCGGGATGAGGTTGTCTACGAGCACCAGTCGCTGTCCGGGCAGCCCATCGATCGCGCCCTGCCGATGGTGGCGTGTGGTGACGCTCGCGGGCCAGGCGTCCTGTCGGACAAGGCATACCGTGGCTTCTACTCGCCTCATGTCAGTTCAGTCGCCTCTCGCCTGTTCCCACTCAGCGACGGCGCGACGGCGTACTCCTGTGGTGATTCAGGGGGCGATTGCTTTACGCAGGAAAATGCCGTGTATACCGCCGACGTGGCCCTCGTCGCTGCGGCGACCATCGCGACGTATGCCTGTGTCGGGGCTGCATTGGTACTTCCAGCAGTCTGTCTCGCTGCGGGGGTCGCCTATGCGGTAACAGTGGCGAACCTTGCACTCGCGGTACGCGCGCTCAACCACTGTCTCTACGTGCTCTCGCTTCCC
>JACMOE010000050.1 GCA_014378185.1 Gemmatimonadaceae bacterium
GATGTTGTTCGCGATGGTGCCGGACGCGCACCGGGTGCGCATGTCGGCCGCACCCTGGAGCAGCGCCGCCGTGTCGATTCCCACGAGCGCGGCGGGCAGGACGCCCACCGGCGTCAGCACGCTGAATCGGCCCCCGACGTTGGCGGGAATGTCGAGCGCAGTGACGCCCTCGGCCCGAGCGATGGCGCGCAAGGCACCCTTCTCGGGATCGGTGACGAACACCAGGCGCGCCTTGGCGTCGGCGGCGCCCATCACGGCATCGAGCCGCTGCCGGATGATCATGTACTGCGCCATCGTCTCGGCCGTGCCGCCGGACTTGGACGTGACCACGAAGAGGGCGTGACGGAGGTCGAGCCGGGCGAGCAGCGCGGAAATGTTGGCGGGGTCCACGTTGTCGAGTACGTGCAGCCGCGGATTGCCGCCGCGCGCCACCTCGTCCAGCAGGTTCCACTGCGGGGCGCACAGGGCGGTGCGGAGGGCGATCGGACCAAGCGCGGAGCCGCCAATCCCCAGCACCACCACGTCGGTGAGCGCATCGGCTCCCTGGCGGCGGCGCTGGCCCGCTACGAAGTCGAGCGTCTGCTTGTGCAGCGCGGCATCATCCGGAAGATCGAGAAACCCGAGCGTGCCATTGGCGTACTGGTCTGCAACCGCCTGGTGGGCCGCGGTGAAGGACGCGGCCGCGTCGGCCCATTCGGCCGTGGTGATGGCCCCGTCGATCGGCGGCGCCATCATGTTCGTGTAGTCGAGTGTGATCGTCATATGAGGATGCGGTTGGCGAGCCGGAGCCCGCCGTTGGATCAGACGGTGATGGACAGCCCATCGAAGGCGGGTGACACCCCTTCCGGGAGTTCCGCTTCGAGATCGGCGTGGAAGTTGTCGTGCGTGAGGTGCGTGAGATACGTGCGAGACGCGCCGATCTTCACCGCCACGTCGAGCGCCTCGGGCACGCTGAGATGCGACGGATGCGGGTGGCGAAAGAGCGCGTTGAGCACGAGCACCCGCGCGCCACGCATCTGGGCAATCGCCTCATCCGGCACCGACTTGGCATCGGTGACATAGGCCAGCGGGCCAATGCGGTACGCGAACACCGTTGTCACGGGGCCGTGCGGCACCGGCACAGCAGTCACGTCCACACCGCCGATGCGCACGGTTTCGTTCGGCGCGAGCACCACGCTCCGCCCCTGGGGCTTGGACGTGCCCGGAAGGGGCTTGATGCGATCGTCGAAGATGTAGTTGAATTTCTGCTCGATGGAGCCGAGCGTCTGCGCCGACCCGAACATGGGCAGGTGGGCATTGCTGCGCGAGGTGATGGCGCGCAGGTCGTCGATGCCGTGCGTATGGTCCGCGTGGTCGTGCGTGAACAGCACGGCGTCCACGCGATTGATGTCCGCCTGTACCAACTGGAGCCGGAGTTCCGGCGGCGTGTCAATCAGGATGGTCTCCCCGCTGTCGGTCTCCACCACTGCACCCACACGGGTGCGGCGATCCCGCGGATCGCGCGAGTGACAGACGGCACAGCCACAGCCCAGCTGCGGCACGCCGAAACTGGTGCCGGTGCCCAGGAAGGTGAGCTTCACCGCGGCACCCGCAGGTTCATGCCGTCTCGACCTTCATGAGGTTCGTGGTGCCGGGCACGTCGAAGGGAACACCAGCGGTGACGACCACGCGGTCGCCCGCGCGCGCCAGCGCGTGCAGGCGCACCTGCTCCAGCGCGAGCTTGACCATTTCGTCGTACGTCCTGCAGTGGGGCACCAGGCACGGTACCACGCCCCACACGAGTGCGAGTTGCCGATACGTCCGCTCCTGGTCCGTGAGCACCAGGATGGGGACGTTGGGTCGGTGCGACGCGACGATGCGCGCCGAAAAGCCGCTCTTCGTGAGCACGATGAGCACCGGCGCACCAAGGCTGCGCACCGCCGACGTTGCAGCCGCGGCGATGGCCTGCTCGGTGGACACCGCGAGTTCGTCGGTGGACCGGCGCTCGTCGCTGCGCACGATGCGCGGATGCTTCTCGATTTCGAGGATGATGCGCGACATGGCCTCCACGGCGAGGCGCGGATAGCTGCCGGCCGCCGTTTCAGCCGACAACATCACGGCGTCGGTACCGTCGAAGATGGCGTTGGCCACGTCACTGGCCTCCGCACGCGTGGGGCGCGGATTCGTGATCATCGACTCCAGCATCTGCGTGGCCGTGATCACGGGCCGCCCCAGCTTGTTGCACAGCGCAATGATCTTCTTCTGCGCGATGGGCACTTCCTCGAAGGGAAGCTCCACGCCCAGGTCCCCGCGCGCCACCATCACCGCGTCGGACGCGCGCACGATACTCTCGATGTTCTCGAGCGCGGAGTCCTTCTCGATCTTGGCCACCACCAGCATGTCCTTGGGGATCTTCTCGCGCAGCTCGGCGATGTCCTGCGCGCGCCGCACGAAGCTGAGCGCGAGATACTCCAGGTTGTGTTCCACGGCAAAGGCCACGTCGGCCCAGTCCTTGTCCGTGATGGACGGCGCGCTCACGGCCACACCAGGCAGGTTCATTCCCTTGTGGCTCTTGATGAGCCCACCGTGCAGCACCCGCGCCGTGACGGTGTGATCCGTGACCTCCAGGGCGACGAGCTCGATGAGGCCATCGTCCACGAGGATGCGATCGCCCACCTTGAGATCGTGGCAGAGATCCTCGTACGTGGTCGGGAACTGACCCGGTCCGGCATCCTCACCGGCAACCAGCACCACGTCCTCGCCATCATTCACCATCCGTGGCTCAGCGAGATCTCCGATGCGAATGCGCGGACCCTGAAGGTCGCCGAGGATGGCGACCGGACGCTGCAACTCCGCAGCGGTGGCGCGGACGAGTGCGACGGTGGCCGCATGCTGCTCATGCGTGCCGTGCGAGAAGTTCAACCGCGCCACACTCAGGCCGGCCTCCATGAGGCTGCGGAGCGTGTCTCGGTTATTGGACGCGGGGCCGAGCGTGCAGACGATCTTCGTGCGAGGGAATGACACGGGCGTCAGTGAGATGGACGAGGTGGGAGGGGCGGAATGGCGAAACGGGCGGGTGCGCGGGGTTTCGTATGCGCGCCCGCCCGTCTGGTCAACCGAGATGCTTCACTTTCTTGTCGAGGCCCGCAGTGAGTGAGTCGAAGCTCTTCTGGAAGCTCGCCAGCCCTTCCGACAGCAGCTTGTCGGTCACCGCGGTCATGTCGATGCCGGCGTCCTTCAGCTCGCGCATGGTGCGCTCGGCGCCGGCAAAGTCAGCGTCCACGGTGCGGGCGACCTCACCATGGTCCCGGAATGCCTCGATGGTAGCCGGGGGCATGGTGTTCACGGTGTCCGGACCGATCAACTGCTCGACGTACAGCACGTCCCGGTATGCCGGGTTCTTGGAACTCGTGCTGGCCCACAGAGGGCGCTGAAGGCGCGCACCCTTTGCAAGCAGCGGTTGCCATCGTGCGCCGGAGAACTGCGCGAGGAAGAGCTTGTACGCGAGCTGCGCGTTTGCCACAGCGGCCTTGCCGCGCAGGGCCAACCGCCGGTCCTTGATGGCGGCGTCCCCTGTGTCGGCCAGCGCGTTCAACTGTTTATCGACTTCCGTATCCACGCGGCTCACGAAGAACGAGGCGACGGAGGCAATCCGGTCGATCGGCTTGCCGGCGAGCACGCGGTCCTCGAGCCCCGCGAGGTACGCGTCGATCACGCGGCGGTGCGCCTCGATGGCAAAGAGCAGCGTGATGTTGACGTTCAGCCCAGCCCCGGTGAGCGTGCGAACCGCGACCGCCCCCTCGGCGGTACCGGGCACCTTGATCATGACGTTGGGCCGGTTCACCATGGCCCAGAGACGTTCGGCCTCCGCGACGGTTTCCTTGGAGTTGTTCGCGGAGCCGGGTGACACCTCGATGGACACGTAGCCATCAGCGCCATTGGTCGCCTCGTACACCGGCATGAAGAGGTCGCAGGCATCACGCACGTCCGACGATTCCACCATCTCGAACAGCTGCATGGCCGAGACACCCTTGGTGGCGCCACGCAGCTGGTCGTCGTATGCCGTGCCCTCCGCCAGCGCCTTCTCGAAGATGGTGGGGTTCGACGTCATGCCGGTGAGCGAGTCTTCCGTGATGCGGCGCGCGAGGTCGCCATTCCGGAGGATCGATCGGTCGATGAAATCGAGCCAGATGGACTGTCCGGCGTGGTGGAGGGCGCTGAGGCGATTCGGCATGAGGGCGAGCGGGGGGAAGAGTTCGATGCAAGATACTCCGTGGCCGGGGGGCAGGAAGGCTCGCCCAGCGCTCGGCAGCGGGCGGAATTTGCCCGTGGGTCGCAGGCGGGATTGCAGCGGAGGGGTGTCGCACCATCCAGAAACCGGGCTCGGCCAGCCGGTGTGACGGAGGATACGAATTGGTGGCCCGAAACTTTTTTGAGATTTCTGGGCGATTTCATGCTCCGCGGCACGAGGTCTGCTATTCCCCAGCCCGGCAGAACTGCGACGACCCTCGTCGCACCCGCAACCTCGCCCGCGGGGAACGAGATCATAGGGCGACGGCGACGGAGGATAAGGATGAAAACCAGGAACTTTGTGTTGAGTGCGCCCGGCCTCTCGGCCGCCATTACATTCGGCGGAGCCGAGACGGCATCTGCACAGGCGAAGACGCAGACCCGCATCCCGGTGCGTAAGGATGCGCCGCCGA
>JACMOE010000437.1 GCA_014378185.1 Gemmatimonadaceae bacterium
CGATGAACAGCTTCGCCGTCGAGCCGGTGCCGAGGCCGATGATCCCGCGCTCGGGGAGCTCGGCGATCGCGGCGCGGGCCACGGCGAGCTTCTGGGGATCCACCGCGGCGGTCGTCAACTCGGTCCCGTCGCGCGTGCTCGTGCCGGTGCCATGGCCGGCAGCGATACAATGGCAAGCCACCTCGCCGCAACCATCCGCGCCGACACGCGGTCGCCAGTGGAGGCTCTCGGCGCACTCGTAGCGCTGCAACGGTGGCGGCACCTGCCGCGGAGTCGGAACAATGTCCGCGCGCCGCGGTGCCGGTCCAAGTCGCGGCGAGCACGGTGGTCCGGATCTTGAAAGGCTTGGCCGGGCCGCGCGCCCACGTGGGCGCGTGCCGTCATGGAAGGCGACTGTCGATCCTCGGTACATCGCACGGAACGGCATCCATCGAGCCGTCGAAGGAGGTGCCTGGAGCAGTCAGCTACGAGTTCTCGCGCGCTGGGGCCTCGACGACGATCTGGGCTGCCTCGCAGTGCAACTTCCGGAGAACGCAGAGTTGGACGTGTTTGGGAGCGACTGGAAGTGCCAGCGTGGGTTTCGGAAGGCCGGAGCGAAGTGCGTCGGGCTGGTGTTGCCCGAGCACGCGGAACTGGACGCCGTTGGGAACGACTGGACGTGCGCACGCGGCTTTCGAAGGAATGGCGCAAAATGCGTCGCTATGTCGGAGAAGGAACGTCTCGATCAGGATCGCGCGATCGCAGCAGCCACCGCGAGGGCGCGAACCCTGAACAACGTGAGTTGTGAGATCGACGACAAGCCTGCCGAAGGAGAGCACGCTGAGGTGATCATCCAGAAGAGCGGCTGTGGGGATTACTTCATCGCCGAAGGTCCGAACGACGACTACTTGCTGGAATGGTACGGTGGGTACTCTCCGAGCGAGGGCGACATCGTCATCGGGCCGATCAGTTCGTACGGCTTCAAGGACGTGTGCTACCCCGGACATGGGGAGGGGCGTGTTTACGTCGACGACTACATGCTCGGGCGCAGTCGCGCACGCGAGAAGTACGCAGAGAAGTGCCGGTAACCACACGGTGATCCAACACTCCACGCTCGTGGGGGCGCCCGCTCACCGTCACTCTGAAACCGGCGGTCGATCGTCGAACAGCACTCGCCGTTTGAACTTCATACGACAAGTATCTTGATAGATACCGCCCCGCACTCCGCGCCCACGTGGGCGCGGTACATGGCGACCAGCGACCCCAACGGGTGAGCTCGGCAGGCGCGCGACGACTCGCTCGAACCTGCCACTTCCGGCGCGCGCGACGACCTATAACCTGTCTTACTGCTCCGGAGCTCCGGCGACCTCTCACGCGCAAGCGCCCGACACCCGCGGATCTGTCCGACGCCGAGCTTGAAGAAGGCGCGGCTGCGGCTCCACCAGCGCTCTGCGCCAGCGGCTGCGCCGCCTACGCCGCCTCGCGTGACAGGCGTACACCCCCGTGCCGGGATGAACCACGCGAAGCGCAACGTGGCCCAGCCTACGGCAGGGGACGCGTGGTCGCGCTGGGGGCGAGGGGCACGCGGGGCCAGCCGTCGGCGCCCCACTGCACCAGATCGACCAGCACCTCGCGCCCGCAGCCGGCCATGTTCACGCAGCCCGGC
>JACMOE010000438.1 GCA_014378185.1 Gemmatimonadaceae bacterium
GCGCCGCGGACGCCAGCAGCAGCGATCGCAACTTCATGGCTTGGCTCCGGCGATTGTCGGGTTGTTGATGCGCTCCACGTCGGGAAGCGGGAAGCATGTCTGGGTGCCGTACACGCCACTGTACTGGTACGCCGCGCCTGCAGCAGGTGTGAAGGCAATGCCGTAGCGTCGCATGTCGCCGAGGCGATGGCCTTCCACGAAGAACTCGCGGCGGCGCTCCTCGATGATCTGCACCTTGATGTCCGCACCGGTGGCGCCGCCGGGAGCGGAGAATGCGGGCAGCCCAGCCGTGCGCGAGCGCGCATTGTTGATGGCGGTGACGGCAGCATTGATGTCACCGGTCGCGGCCGCATTCTCGGCCACGATGAGCTGCGCCTCGACGTAGCTGGCGAGGCGCATTGGCGCCGTGACGAGATCGTACTTCGTCGGGACAAAGACCCGGCTGCCAGTCGCGGTCCCATTCCGGTTCAGATCCGTGACCGCAACGCGCGGGTCCTGCGTCGCTCCGCCCGGAACGGGGACGTTGCGATACGCTGCATCCACCGTCGAGAAGCTGTTCTGCGCGATCGCAGTGAACGCGGCATTCTGGCGGCGCGTGTTGGTCGGATCCGACGACGTATTTACCACAAACGTCGCGGGAATAAGTGCCGCATCAGCTGCCGCGGCAGCAAGGTTCGTTGCGCCGCCGAGGTCGAGCAGCGCCCGCGCGCGTCCAGCTCGTGCCAGGTTGAGGGTTGTGGCATCGTTCGCCGTCGTCGCGGCGGCAATGGCCTTCGTGAATCGCGCCACGGCTTCGGTGAACAGCGCCGATGGTTGGATCTCCGGTCCGAGATTGATCGCCGCGCTGCACATGCCTTCACCCAGCAACGTCAGGCTGAAGCCGGCATAGGCGTACGCCTGACCGATCAGCTTTGCGCGATTCGGCACCTCGGCGTCGGTCCAGCCCTCGAGCTTGGCCGCCGCCGTATCCGCGGTTGCGCGCGCCACGGAAAGCGGGGTGTAGATTCCCGGCTGCTGAACGGCGCTCGGGGTCGGCGATCCGCAGTTGTTCGTCCCGTAGGTGCCGTTGGTCGCGAGCCGGCGCGCGTCGTAGTCGAAGTTGGCCGTTGACGAGATGGCGACGCTGAGCTCGTCCGTGAAGATGCCACTCCCGACCACGTATCTGTTGTACGCGCACTCGAAATCGCCGATCGCCCCGTTGACCAGCACCACGGCGTTGTTGGGCACGTAGAGCGTCTCGACCGAGAGCAGGCCGGGATTCTCCTGCCTGAGACTCGTGATCTCGGTACACGCTGACAAAACGACGAGCGCCGAAAGGACGAGCGCGGTCCGTCGTGGCGTAATGGGTCGCTTCATGTAAGTGGACATGGTCAGAAGCTCAGGTTGACGGTCGCCAGCAGGCGGGACAGCGGGGGCACGAGTCCCTGATTCCCGATCAGGGCGGAGGTGGCGACGTTGTTCAGGTTTCCCTCGGGATCCAGACCAGTGAAGCGCGTCCACGTGTGCAGGTCCCGGCCGGCGATGGTGACCGACGCGCTGGAGAAGCCACGCACGTACCGCCTCGGAACGGTGACGGTGGCCGACAGCACGCGCAGCTTCGCGAAGTCGCCGCTCTCGTAGAACTGGTCCAGGGTGCCCAGTCCGTTCGTGGACGTCGCGTGCCCGGCCAGGTAGACGGGATCGTACTCCAGGGGATAGTAGGCCGACCGACAGGTCGGTCTACCGGCGGGGCCGATGCAGCGCAACAGATCGTTCTGGTTGTATGCGCGATGCCCGCGCTTGAAGTCCACGAGCCCGTAGAGGCGCAGCATCTTGCCGATCCAGAGAGTGTTGCCCACCGAGCCGGTGGTGCGGGGCGTCGGCGTGCCGATGTACTGGAACGGCGCTGTGGCGCACGCGACGCCCGTTCCGCCCGCGCCCTCGCACAGTGCGTTGATGGCTTGACCGGTGACCGGATCGCGATCCGCCGACAGCACGCGACGGGTGAAGATCCCGCCGATCGGATAACCCACGACGTTCGTCTGGCCCGCGCTCAGCACCCTGCCGCCGACGCCGCCCAGATCCTTGATCTCGTCGCCGTTGGTCGCGAGGTTGCCCACGATCTCCCAGCTGAAATCGTTGCGCGTGATCGCCTGCAGAGTGGCGAGCACTTCGAAGCCGTGATTGACGACTCGGCCAAGATTCGAGAACTGGCTGCCCGCGAAGCCGCTGGACGGCGCAATGGGCTGGCTGATGATCACGTCCTGGGTGCGCTTGCTGAAGAAGGTGAAGTCCAGTCCGAGCCGGCTGAGCACCTGACCCTCGAAGCCCACCTCGAACTCCTTTCCGCGCTCCGGCTTGAGGTTCGGATTGCCAATGGTATTCGGGGTGACGGCGCTCGATCCACCAGGCCCCTGCGCCGGTGAAAAGGTGCGCAGTGCGGTGAACGCCTGCGGCTGCCGCCCAGACTCGCCGTATGCCGCGCGCAGCTTGAGGCTGTTGACGTAGCTGTTGACGGGCCAGAACGACTCCTCGTTCACCACCCATGCTGCGCTGAGCTTCGGGTACGTGATCCACTTGAAGTCCTCACCGAACGCCGAGTTGTTGTCCACGCGCAGCGCGGCGGTGAGAAAGAGGCGGTCGCGCCACCCGAACTGCTGCTGGCCGTACGCGCCGATGGTGGTGTTGATGGTCTGCGTTTGCGTCGACTGCGCCTGGTTCGCGACCGCGTTCACGGTCTCCGCGCCGATCCCCGGAAAGCCGGTGCCGCCAAGGAAGCTCGCGTTGAGCTCCGTGCGAAAGAACTGTCCGCCCAGCGACGACGTCGAGGTAAGCGCGTTCGTGACCTGGAACTTGGCGGTCCCGGCGTAGTCGGCAGAGGCGATGGTGTTCCGGCGCAGCGTCTGGCCGGTGCTGCCGGATCCGGTTACCGGTCCGAGGAATGCCATGAGGGTGGGAGGCGCGAACCGCTCGATCGCTCGGCTGTCGTCGCTGGTGAGATCCATCCCGGCAACGAGCCGCTGGTTGAACCAGGTCGCCGGCCGATGATGCAGCGTCATGCTGCCCGTGAACCGATTCACTCCCTGCGCATTGTCGTACAGCGTCTGGGGCAATTCGGGTGGGAAGTTCGGATAGAAGCCGCGTGCCGCCGGGAAGAGCAGGGAATGTCCGAGGATTGCCCCCAGCAGCGCCGACGCGCCGACATCCGCGCCGAGATGGCTGGAGAGGTTCACGTAGTTCACACTCGTGCCGAAGTCGATCGTCTCACTCGGCGCGATCGTCATGTTGATGTGGGACGCGAACTGGCGGAGCGAGTTGTTCGGCTCCACCCCGAGGTCGTTCTGGAAACTGCCCGAGGCATAGTAGCGAACGACGTCGCGTCCCCCGGACACCGAGCCTGTGTACTGGCGCGTCTGTCCCGTGTGGAAGATCGGCGTGCCCCGATCGGCCTCGGCCTGAACGCCGTTATACGCCACGATCTCCCCGGCTGGATTTTTCGCGTAGTTCGTCGGGACGCGGCCGGCCGCATCGCGGAACGAGATCAGTCCGTCCTGCACCTGGAGCTTTACGCTGGGCGCGCCGCTCGAGGCGCCCTTCTTGGTGATGATCTGGATGACGCCGTTCGCCGCCTCGGTGCCATAGAGCGTGGCGGCGGCGGGACCCTTGACGATCTCGATGCTCTCGATGTCGTCGGGATTGATGTCGTTCAGTCGCCCCGACACGTTCGAGGCCTGACCGCCGAGGCGTCCCGACGGCGCGACCGGTCCGGCCGCGGAGGCATTGTTCACTCGAACGCCGTCGATGTACAGCAGCGGAGAGTTGTCCAGGCCGATGCTGTTGCGTCCGCGGATCTGGATGGTCGGCGCCGCACCGAGACGTCCGGTGCCTGGTGAGATGGCGACGCCGGGTGCACGTGCGCCGATGAGGCTGCCCAGATCCTGCGACGCGGACTTCTGCGTCGCCTCGGAAGCACTGATCGTTGTGACCGCGTTTCCGATCGAGCGACGCAA
>JACMOE010000439.1 GCA_014378185.1 Gemmatimonadaceae bacterium
ATTGATACCGACTTCCTTGCTCGTCAGGTGCGAGAGCTCGTCACGCAGCTTGTCGACCTCGGCGCCCTTCTTCCCGATCACGACGCCGGGACGGCCCGTGTGCAGGGTGACGACGACCTTGCCCGGCTTCCGCTCGATCACGATGTTCGCGATCGCGGCATGGCCCAGGCGGGCCTTCAAGTACTTGCGGAGCAACTCGTCTTCCCGGAGCAACGCCGGCAACTCGCGCCCCGCATAGTACCGCGAGTTCCACTGCTTGCTGATGCCGAGGCGAAAGCCGATCGGATTGGTCTTCTGTCCCATTAGCGCCCTTCCCGTTCGGAGACCACGATTTCCACGTGGCTCGTCCGCTTGTGAATCGGAGTCGCACGCCCCTGAGCGGCCGGCATGAACCGCTTGAGCTTGGGCCCCTCGTTGATGATGGCGTGCTTGATGTACAGCGAGTCCACGTCCAGCGCCGCGCCCGTCGCCCGCGCCGCCTGCTCGGCATTCGCCACCGCCGACTTCAGCGTCTTGGTGATCTGCTTCGCCGCATGCTTCTTCGAGAACGTCAGCAGGGCGAGCGCGTCATTCACGTCCTTCCCGCGGATCTGGTCGATCACCAGGCGCATCTTGTACGGCGACTGCCGCGTCCCGCGCTGAAACGCACGGGCCTCGGTGGCCGGTCCACGACGGACCGGAGCCGTCTTCTTCGCAACCGTCTTCTTCGCGACGGCCTTCTTCGCTGCCGGCATGTCTTACTTGCCTCCCGGCTTCGGCGCGGACGTCTTCTTGTCCACCGCCTTGCCGCCCGTGTGACCACGGAAGAGACGCGTCGGCGAGAACTCGCCAAGCTTGTGCCCCACCATGTTCTCCGTCACGTAGACCGGAACGAACTTGTTGCCGTTGTGCACGGCGAAGGTGTGCCCGACGAAGTCCGGGAGCACCGTGCTCGCGCGTGACCACGTCTTGATCACCTTCTTCGAGCCCGCCGCATTCTGCGTCTCGACCTTCTTCACGAGGGCCGGCTGCACGAACGGGCCCTTCTTTACGCTTCTCGCCATGGTCTCTATCCCGGATTACTGCGTGGCCTTGCCGCGCTTCCGACCGCGGACGATCATCCGCGTGGAGGGCTTCTTCTTGTTGCGCGTCTTCACGCCTTCCTTCTTGCCCCACGGGCTGACGACGTTCCGTCCACCGTGCGTCCGTCCACCATGCGGGTGATCGACAGGGTTCATCACCTCACCGCGCACCTTCGGACGCTGACCCATCCAGCGGCTCTTGCCCGCCTTGCCCCACGACTCGAGCTCGTGTTCCGCATTGCCGACTTCGCCGATGGTAGCCAGACACAGCTTGTGGATCATGCGCACTTCGCTGCTCGCCAACCGGAGCGTGACGTACTCGCCCTCCTTGGCCATCACCTGCGCCGACGTCCCCGCCGACCGACACATCTGCCCGCCCTTCCCTACCTTGAGCTCGACATTGTGCACGTCGGTGCCCAGGGGAATCTCACCGAGCGGCAGCGCGTTGCCGAGCCGCACGTCGGTACCCGGGCCGGAGGCGATCACGTCGCCAACCTTGAGGCCCTTCGGATGCAGCACGTAGCGCTTCTCGCCATCCTCGTACTGCACGAGCGCGATGCGCGCCGAGCGATTCGGGTCGTACTCGATCTCACGCACCGTCGCGGGCAAGCCCAGGCGATTGCGCTTGAAGTCGATGATGCGATACTTCCGCTTGTGCCCACCGCCGATGCGACGCATCGAGATGTGCCCATGATTGTCACGCCCGCCGCTCTTCTTGATCGGCTCGAGCAACGACTTCTCCGGCGTGCTCCGCGTGATCTCCGCAAAATCGGAGACCGAGCGGAACCGGCTGCTCTTGGTGACTGGCTTGAATTGACGAATTGGCATCGGGTCAGCCCTCGAAGATCTCGATCTTGTCGCCGTCCGCGAGCTTCACGATCGCTCGCTTCCAGTGCGGCTTGCGCCCGACACTCTTTCCCATCCGCTTGTCCTTCCCGCGATGGTTGGAGGTCCACACACCCGTCACCTTGACGCCGAACAGCGTCTGGATGGCGTGGCGAATCTCCTGCTTGTTCGAATCGGGATGCACCTCGAAGTGGTACTCCCCGCGGTCCTGATAGGCGACCGAGCTCGCTTCCGTGATGAGCGGCCGCACGATCGTGCGATGAAGCGTTGGCATCGGCTACTTCTCCTTCTTGGTGGTCTTCTTGGCCGCCGCCTTCTTCACCGGCGCCTTGACCGCACTCTTCGCCTCGGTCTTGGCCGCACGCTTGGCAACCTTGCGCGCTGCCTTCTCCACTTCCTTGACCGGACGGGCCCTCTTCGTCACGGGTGCCGGCTTCTCGTTCGCCAATGGTTCGAGCGTCGTGCCGATCGCGCCACCTTCCACCAGTACCACATCCGACCAGAGGATGTGATAAGTAGAGGCGTCGACGTACGGCATCACATGCACGTTCGGGATGTTGCGCCCGCTCAGGAAGACGTTCTGCTTCACGCCGTCCGTGAGGATGAGCACCTTCTTGTCCGCCACGTCGAGTCGCGCCACCAGACCCAGCAAGTGCGCCGTCTTCGGGGCGTCATAGTTGAACGCGTCGATCACCATGATCGCGCCCTCGTTGTGGCGGGCGTTCAGCGCACTGCGCTTCGCCAGCGCACGCACCTGACGCGGCACATACTCGTCGTACGGGCGCGGCGTGGGGCCGAACACCGTACCACCACCCACGAAGTGCGGCGCACGGGTCGAACCCTGACGGGCTCGGCCTGTTCCCTTCTGCTTCCAGGGCTTCTGGTTCCCACCGACGACATACTTGCGAATCTTGGTCGACGCGTTGCCCTGGCGCTGGTTGGCCATGAAGGCCTTCACCGCCTGGTGCATCACCGGCATGTTGATGATTCCGTCGAACGTCGCTTCAGGCAGCTGCACCTTTTCAGTGCGCGCGGTGCCGAGCGCCGAATACGCGGATACGGACTTGTGCTCGTTGTCAGTCATGGCTTACCCCTGCTTCCGCACGACGACGATTCCGCTCTTGGGACCCGGAACTGCGCCGCGGATGTAGATCAGATTGCGCTCCAGGTCGACCTTCTCGACGCGGAGGCCGATCTGCGTGTGACGCTCGGCGCCATAGTGGCCCGGCATCTTCTTGCCCTTGATGACGCGCGACGGATCGGTGCCGGGTCCGATGGAACCCGGACGACGATGCTTCGTGTTGCCGTGGGTGTTCGGTCCGCCGTGGAAACCCCAGCGCTTCACCACACCCTGGAAACCGCGACCCTTCGTCGTGCCGGTGACCTTGACCGTTTCACCCTCGGTGAAGATGCCGACATTGATCGAATCGCCGACCTTGAGGTCCGGAATCTCCGCCTTCGCATTGCCCTTCTCGTCCAGCCGGATGCTGCGGAGCACGCGCGGCGCGGCATCGAGCCCCGCCTTCTTCGCGTGTCCCAGCTCGGCCGCGTTGACCCGACGGCCGCGCGGCGTCCGCTCGCCCTTCGCGGACACGCGGATGTTCTTCTGCGAGCCCAGCCCGCCCAGCTGCACGGCCTTCAGCATCGACGTGCTCGTCACCGAGAGAACCGAATTCGGCTCCGCCTCGATCACCGTGCACGGGATCTGCTGCCCCGCCGCGTTGAATATCTGGGTCATGCCCAGCTTTTTACCAATGATGCCTATCACTCTGCACTCCTGTTCGCTGAGTCACTGGCTGATGCCAGTTGGACTGTGGATCGTGCCGACGGCCTGACGGCCGCTTGGGCCTGGTCCTGCTGTACTGCGGGGACGGCTCGCCGCCTGCCGCCTCTACTGCACCTTGATTTCGACGTCCACTCCGGCCGGCAGATCGAGCTTCGTCAGCGCGTCTACCGTCTGCGCGCGGCTGTCCAGGATGTCGATCACACGCTTGTGCGTCTTCAGCTCGAACTGCTCGCGCGACTTCTTGTCCACGTGCGGCGACCGGAGCACCGTCCAGCGCTGCGTCTTCGTCGGGAGCGGAATCGGACCCGAGACCTGGGCACCCGTCTTCTCCGCCGTGCGAACGATGTCGGCGGCTGCCTGGTCGATCACCGCGTGATCGAAAGCCTTGAGACGAATGCGAATTCTACCTGACATTGGTTATTCCGAAGAGAGTTAAGCGAGAATCTTCGCGACGACGCCGGCGCCTACCGTCCGTCCGCCTTCCCGAATGGCGAACCGGAGCCCCTCGTCCATCGCGATCGGCGTGATCAGCTCGATCGTCATCTGCACGTTGTCCCCCGGCATCACCATCTCCATCCCGTCCGGCAACTCGCAGCTCCCCGTCACGTCCGTGGTCCGGAAGTAGAACTGCGGCCGATATCCCTTGAAGAACGGCGTATGCCGCCCCCCCTCTTCCTTCGTCAACACGTACACTTCCGCCGTGAACTTCGTGTGCGGCGTGATGCTCCCCGGCTTGGCCAGCACCATCCCGCGCTCGATGTCTTCCTTGTTCACGCCGCGCAGCAGCAGGCCCACATTGTCCCCCGCCTGGCCGCTGTCCAGCAGCTTGCGGAACATCTCCACTCCCGTGACAATCGTCTTCTTGTCCGAATTGAAGCCGATCAGGGCCACTTCCTCCTGCACCTTGATCTCGCCCCGCTCGATCCGCCCCGTGGCCACCGTGCCACGCCCGGTGATCGAGAACACGTCCTCGACCGGCATCAGGAACGGCTTCTCGATGTCGCGCTTCGGCTGCGGAATGTACGAATCCAGCGCATCCATCAGCTCGCTGATCTTCTTGCCCCACTCCGAATTCGGATCCTTGCTCTCCAGCGCCTTGAGCGCCGAGCCCTGGATGATCGGGGTGTCATCGCCCGGAAACTTGTACGCGTTGAGCAGCTCGCGCACTTCCAGCTCCACCAACTCCAGCAGCTCCGGATCGTCGACCATGTCCACCTTGTTCATGAACACCAGCACGTACGGCACGTTCACCTGGCGGGCGAGCAGGATGTGCTCGCGCGTCTGGGGCATGGGGCCGTCCGCCGCGCTCACCACGAGAATGGCGCCGTCCATCTGCGCCGCACCCGTGATCATGTTCTTCACGTAGTCCGCGTGGCCCGGGCAGTCCACATGCGCATAATGGCGCTTGTCGGACTCGTACTCCACGTGAGCCGTCGCGATGGTGATGCCGCGCGCCTTCTCTTCCGGCGCCTTGTCGATCTGGTCGAACGCCACCGCCGACGCCAATCCCTTCACCGCCTGGATCGCCGTGATGGCCGCGGTCAACGTCGTCTTGCCGTGATCGACGTGTCCAACCGTGCCCACGTTCACGTGCGGCTTGGTGCGCTCGAACTTTGCCTTTCCCATGACCTATGACCGCAACGCAAGAGGTAGGACAGCCAGTAGCCCCCAGAGGAATATTGCGTCCCCCAGCGGCCGGATGAATTTCTGCGTGCACGCCATATCCACTGCAGCGCCCCGCCCAATCGAACGACACATCGCCGAAACCCGCTGACGACGACCCATCGAGCAGAGGACGCGATCGGGATTGAACCGATGACCTCACCCTTACCAAGGGTGTGCTCTACCAACTGAGCTACGCGTCCAAGCCCATCACAAACCACTCGAACCGGGAAAAGGTTTCCCCGGAGACACAGAAGCCGCCGCAATGCCGCGCGGCGGCCGGCTTCCTCACCTGCCACTGCTCCTGCAACACCCCAGAGCGGGAGACGGGGCTCGAACCCGCGACATCAAGCTTGGAAGGCTTGCGCTCTACCAGCTGAGCTACTCCCGCGAAGTACCGCCCCGAACGTGCACGCCATGTGACCGCTACGACGCATGGTGAGGGAAGGATTCGAACCTTCGAAGGCTTGCGCCGTCAGATTTACAGTCTGATCCTTTTGGCCACTCAGGAACCTCACCCACTCTTATCACACACCGGCGTCATGACTGCGCTCGTACAAGCACCTCGAGAGCTGACGGCGAGAGTCGAACTCGCGACCGCCTGATTACAAATCAGGTGCTCTACCAACTGAGCTACGTCAGCAGACGGCCGTTTCTGCGCGAGACTCATAGGATAGTTGGACGAAAGGGGTGAGTCAAGGCGGCTCAGCCGAGCTTCCAACGCGTCTCGCCGCCGGAATCCTCGATAGTCACCCCGCGCGCCGTCAACTCGCCCCGAATCCCGTCTGCCGCAGCGAAATCGCGCGCCCCTCGCGCAACCCGCCGAGCCTCGATCCGCTCCTCGATCCACTCCGCAAACGCGGAATCGGCTTCCTCGCGCTCCGGTACGATATCCAGAATGCTGTCGATGCGGTCGAACGCCGCCCTCGCACGCTCCACCGACCCCCGATCCCCACCACGACGGTCCAGCTCGGCATTCGCCTGCCGGATGAAGTCGAACAGGGCGGCGAGCGCCTCAGGACCGTTGAGGTCGTCAAACAACGCCGCCTCCGCCCGCACAACCGCCGCCTCGGCCACCCGGGCCAGCTCGGGCGTGCCACCCAGAGCCAGTGCGGTATCGGAGCGCAGCCGGCCGGCAAAATCGCCAACGCGGCGCACAGCCTGGCGCGAGGCCTCCAGCGCCTCCTCGGACAGGTTGAGCTCCTTCCGGTAATGCGTATTGAACACGAAATGCCTCAGCGCCGCCGCCGAGAAGCGGGCCTCGCGCAAACCCTGCACCGTGCTCACGTTGCCCACGCGCTTCGCCATCTTGGCGCCCTCGGTGAGCAGGAACGCACCGTGGCTCCACACCCGCGCAAACGGCACACCCGTGGCCGCCTCGCTCTGCGCAATTTCGTCCTCATGATGCGGGAAGATGAGGTCGATACCACCGCAGTGCAGGTCGAGCGTCTCTCCCAGCAGGTCCATGGCCATGGCAGAGCACTCGAGGTGCCATCCGGGCCGACCCCGACCCCACGGCGAATCCCACGCGGCGCCCGTAGCCTCATCCTCTGGCTTGGCGGCCTTCCACAGCGCAAAGTCCTGCGCATTCTCCTTGGTATAGTCGTCCTGTAGCACCCGCGCGCCAGCCTTGATCTCCCGCGTGTCCAGCCGCGACAGGCGGCCGTACGCCGGAAACCTGGAGATGGCGAAGTACACCGAGCCGTCGTCGGCCTGATAGGCCACGCCTCGGCTCACCAGTCGCTCGACCAGCGCGATCATCTGGGGAATGAAGTCCGTCGCCCTGGGGTACGCCTCCGCCGCCTGGATGCGCAGGTACTCGCGGTCGCGGTGAAACACGACGATCACCGGTTCGGTGACCTCCGAGATGGTCTTTCCCTGCTCCAGCGCCCGCTTGATGATCTTGTCGTCCACGTCCGTGAGGTTCATCACCTGGCGCACCGTCCACCCGCGCAACGCAAGCACCCTCCGCATGAGGTCCTCGAAAAGGAACGTGCGAAAGTTGCCGAGATGCGCCGGGTTGTAGACGGTTGGCCCGCACGTGTACATCCGGACGGTGGTGCCATCCGCCGGCGCAAACGGCTCGACCTGGCGTGAGAGCGTGTTGTAGAGGCGGAAGTCGGACAAAGGCGGGGACGGGGAACAGGGGACGGGACATGGCGGACGAGCGAAAGCTAGGCCATTGGCACAGGCACGGGGGCGAACGTCGCGATACCCTCGGCATCCAGCGACAGCTTGATCCGTGCGCGGAGGTCGCGCGCCACGTCGTCGCGCCGATAGGGATCCACGCGCGCCACAGTGCGCAAGGTCACGGCACCGCCCGCAATCTTTTCCACGCCCACTACGCGCGGTGGATCGAGCAGTGCGTCGGCCCACGCCGGATCGACGCCGAGCGCAGCCGCGGCGCGGCCGATGGCCACCGTCGCCCGGTCCGCATCCGCCCACGGCACGTCGATATCCACCGCCACTCGGCCCCATGACCGCGTAAGGTTGGTGACCTGCGCAATCTGGCCATTGGGAATGATGTGCAGCGCCCCGCTGGCATCGCGGAGGTAGACCAGTCGTAGCGTGATGTTCTCGACCGTGCCTTCCACGGCGCCAATGCGAATGACATCGCCCAACGCGAACTGATGCTCCAGCTGGAGGAAGAAACCCGTGACGTAGTCGCGCACGAGACTCTGCGACCCGAACGAGATGGCCAGGCCGACGACCCCCGCGCTGGCAAGCAGCGGCGAGATGTTGAAGTCGAGTTGATTGAGCACCATCAACACCCCGACCACCGTGAGGATCGCCCGCCCCAGGCTGCGCACGAGCTTGGCCGCCGTGCGCGCACGCTGTTCGCGGGCACCGTGCATGGTGGCGTCGTGCCCGACCGTACCCCGGTGCTCGATCCGGCGCGACAGGAAGCGGATGAGATACCAGAGCGCGAAGATCGAGATTACCACGCCGCCCACGTCGATCCCCTTGTCCACCGCGTAATCGGCGCCATTGCTCCGCCACTCGGCGAGCGTGCGCGGGCGATGATCGGCGGCAGAAACTTGAGCCTGGACGGACGGAAGGGCAGCGTGCATGGCGGCAAGGTAGATGGGCGCGCTGCCGACGGTCAACGGACATCGCGCGGCGAGTGAGGGGGTGAGCACTCCGCCACGCGCCGCACCGCCGGGCGACTGAGCGGGAGCAGATGCCCATCTCGCAGCAGCAACACGCGATGTACCAGGTGATGTACGCTTGCCACGTCGTGCGACGAGAGCACAATGGACCCGGCCCAGCTCACCGGCAGATCAGCCGACGCAAGGCCATCGAGGAGCAGCAAAGCTGGTTTGTGGGGACCGGGCGACGTCGCTATCGGGGTCAGCGTGGCGGGCAGGCAGCCATGCACGGGGAGCAGCGCGCTGACGGAGCCGGCATCCGTACGGCGCGTGCCGGCGATGCACTGGAGCAACGTGGACTTGCCAGACCCACGGGCGCCAACGACTGCGACGCGCTCCCCCAGCTCGACGTGGAGCGTGCATCCACGCAGCACCCAGACCCGTGCCGAGCAGCCGCGTACGCCTGCAGAATAGCTCTTCCAGAGATTCTCGATGCGGAGGGCGAGAGGCATGGCGAACAGTGGGTCACGTCCGCCTCGCCACCGTCATCAAATGCCCTCAGGGCGAACCAAAGCACCCGTCAGCGGGGCCGAGTCTGGTGGAATGATGCGATGGCGTCGGCGAGGATGGTTGGTCCGAACCGCACCGTGTCCGTGGTGGGAAGGCCCGTTTCACGGCGCACCGTTTCCACGACGCGGTGCGCGGCGTCCTCGTCGAGGTCGTAGGTGTTGAGCGACACGCCGATCACCGGCGCTGGCCTCAAGGGTGCGGCGGCGTTTTCGCTGAGCCGGATGAAGTCCACGAGCGGCGGAATCCGTATCCAGTCGCTGCGGTTGATGGCGGTGCGTGATGGCTGCGCGCACATGACCTGTGCGTGCGGCAGCGAGCCATGCAGCAGGCCGTACGTCACACCGCTGTAACTCGGGTGGATGATGGACCCCTGCCCTTCCACAAGCACGAGGTCCGCATCCTTCGCACAGTCGAGCACCAGCCGCTCCGCTGCGCCGGAGATGAAATCCGCCACGACCGCATCGACGCCGATGCCGCGTCCTTCCACGAGAATACCCGTTTGCCCCGTTGCGGCAAAGGCCGTGCGAATGCCGCGTGCCCGCAGTGCGCCGAGGAGCTGGAGCTGCGTCGTCATCTTGCCGATGTTGCAGTCTGTGCCCACGGTGAGCACTACGGTCGCCGCCACCTCACGCACGCGGCCGTTCGCAACCGTGAGTTTCGCGGGCGGGCGACGCAGGTCATGAATGGCCACGCTGTGCTTCGCCGCAAGGGCCGCGAGCTGGGGCACGTCGCTGATGAAGGTGTGCAGGCCGCTCCATATCTCGAGCCCGTGCTCGATGGCCCGAGCGAGCAGCTGAATCCACGCCTCTGGCAGTTGCCCACCAGCCGGTGCGATGCCGATCACCAGCGCGTTCGGTCCGAACACGAGTCCATCCTCGAGTGTGCCAACGACGGGGATGTCGCCGCCGAAGCCGAGGACCTGTTGCGCGGTGCGGCCCGCCTTGCTGGCGTCGATGATGCCGACGACGCGCTCGGGCGTGTAACGGATGCAGGCGTTGGCGGTCTTGGACTCTTCCGGGCCGAAGAGTCCATCGGCGAGGATGAGGTATCGCAGGTCGCTCATTGCGGCGCGCGGGAAGAGATCGGGGAGGAAAACAGGTCCTTCGCTGCGCTCAGGACGACAAGAAACACTATTCCATCGCTACAAACGCATCACACTCATGAGCGGAAACAACACGGGCCTGCATTACGCGGACAATGGCAGCGCGATACGCTCGAGCATTCCCACCACGTCGGTGGTGGTTGCGGGCATGATGACGCCAGCATCCGATGCCGGCAGGCGGAGCACCATGGGCCGCTCACGCGTGGTGCGCCGGAAGCCCTGACCTTGATAGATGCGTGAGAGCAGGATGCGCTTCACGATCACCATGATCACCGCCAGTCCGGGCACGGCAACGAGCAGTCCCAACGGGCCGAGCAGCTTTCCGACGATGAGCACGAACACGATGGTGAGCACCGGCGGCAGGTCCACCTGGCGCTGGATGATGTAGGGCGAGACGAGGTTGCCCTCGATCAGGTGCACCACTATGCCGAGGCCGATCACCCAGAGCGCGCGCGAACCGCCATCCGGGCCCGTAAGCGCGAACATCGCCGGCAGCGTCGTGGCCAGCAGCGTGCCGAAAAACGGCACGATGGTCGCCAGCCCGGTGAACACACCGAACGTGATGTAGTACGGAACGTGGAGGAACTTGAGGCCGAGTGCGGTGAGCGTGCCCAGGAACGTCATCGTCAGCAGCAGACCGACGATGTATGCGCGCAGCGAGCTCGCGCAGTCGGACAGCACATCGCGCACGAGGTCGCGATGGATGGGCGGAAATAGTGCGATGAGCCACTCTCGATACAGCGCCGGATGGATGGCCAGGTAGAGCCCCATCACGACCACGGAGAACAGGCTCACCAGTACTTCGACCAGGCCAAGGACCTTGGGTACCACGTTCCCAAACTGTCCCGACACCTGCGCGTAGACGGCTGTGAGCAGCTTGTGCTGGCCCGGCGTGTAGACCGCCTTGAGCGACGGCACCCGCTCGGCCAGTCCGTCCAGCGCCAGCTCCCAACCCGCGATGTAGTTGGGAAGAACCTTCACCAGCTCCTGCGTCTGGGCAATGAGCGGTGGGATGAGTGCGTAGAACAACACCACAAGGCCGCCACCTGACACAAGGATGGCGGAGAGGAAGGCGAGCCGTTCCGGCAGTCGCAGCCGGCGATGCAGCACGCCGGCGAGCGCCCCCAGGTACAACGAGATCAGGATGCCGAGGAAGAGGAGGAGAAACACCTCGGCAACCTGGAGCCACAGCCACAGCGCGATGACGGTGAAGACGACTGCGGCGAGGATCGGGCCGAACTTGAACTTCACGGCCCGGTTCGCACTCTCCGTCACGACAGCTTCCGTTGACCGGGCTGCTCGATTTCCGCTGCGACTTCCTCGTCTCGCTGGCCGGCACCGAGCGCCTTGCTCGGCGCAGCGGCGGCAGGCAGCATGCCCATCTTCTGCTTGAGCGCGAGCAACTGGTTGTCCACCGAGACGGTGCCGGCACCGCGCTCGAGCTGCTTGAAGTCACGCTGGAGTGTGTCGCCGGTGAACTCCTCCTCGATTTCCGACGCCGCCTTGATCTGCCGCTCGTTGGTCTCGATGCGCTCTTCCATGCGGGCGAACGCCTCGAACGCGCTCTTCTCCGACAGCGACGACATCGTCTCCGCGATGCGCTGCTGCGCTTGCGCGCGGCGCTGGCGGGCGACGAGCAGGTTCTTCTTGCGCTTCGCCTCCTCGATCTTGTCGTTGAGGTCGCGCAGCGAGTTCTTGAGCTTCTCCGATTCGGAGCGCTGCGACTCCCACGTCTGTTCGTACTGCTGGCCGTGCGCGAGATGCTCGGCATGGCGGACGAGCGCCTGCTTGGCGAGGTCGTCGCGGCCTTCCTGCACCGCGAGCATGGCGCGGCGCTCCCAATCCTGCGACTGCTTGAACTCGCCGTCCGCCTGGTCGCGGAGGCGCTTCTCGTCGGCGATGGCGACGGCGACCTGCTGCTTGGCCTTCACGAGCTGGCCGCGCATGTCGTCGAGGATCTGCGTCAACATCTTTTCCGGATCTTCCGCCTTGGAGATCAGGTCGTTGATGTTGCTCTTGAGCAGCTGTGAAAAACGGTCGAAAAGGCCCATGGTCAGCGTGCCTCGCGGTACGAGCCGAGTTCGCGCAGGTGCGACGCGAGCGAGAGCGTCATGCTTTCATAGCTCGCGAGAAATTCCTCGAAGTCCAGCGCGGAAAGTTCGAGTGCCTCGGTAAGAACGATGTTCTCGTTCTGGATGCCGTATGCGCCGTGCAGCAGGTCGGACGCATTGAGCTCCAGCAGGCGACGAGTGAGCGTGGCCGTCTGGCCGGCGTCGCCTGGCAGCGACATCACGTCGATGCGGAGGAGGACGACGGGTGGTGAATAGTTGACCGCGATGGAGAGGTCGTTATCCGGGCTTGGGCGCACGATCCAGAACCCGGATTCGACCTCGGAATAGGTCGCGCCGGTGGCGCTGAGCCGGATGAGAAAACTTTCGATGTCTTCTTTTGTAAGCATTGGCACACCTGAGTGCACTGGTTTCCTGCCACTACGGGTCCGGTACACCGCGAGGTTTCACGGGTCACGCGGCAGTGCCAAGGTAAGAATATGCGCGGCAGACGGAAAGTGTGGCTGGGCGTGGTCGGGGCGTCAGCGAGTCTTGATCTGGACCAGCCGTTCCTTCGCGAGCCGGCGTCCCGTAGGGGTGGCGGCGAGTCCGCCCCCGGCGGTTTCGCGATAGCGAATGTCCATCGAGCGGCCGATCTCGCCCATGACGTCGATGACCTCGTCCACCGGGATCTTGAACTCCACGCCGGCCATGGCGAGCTCGATGCCGGCAAGGGCGATGGCGGCGCCGGTCGCGTTGCGAAAAACGCAGGGGAGCTCGACCAGTCCGCCGAGCGGATCGCAAACAAGTCCGAGCGTGCCCTGCATGGCGAGTCCGGTGGCATGGCCTACCTGGCTCGGTGTGCCGCCGAGCATCTCGGTGGCCGCGCCGGCGGCCATGGCGGCAGCGGCGCCCGTTTCCGCCTGACACCCTCCTTCCGCGCCGGACAGCGACGCGCGCTCGGCGATCACTGCGCCGATGAGTCCCGCGACAGCGAGTGCGCTGACGAGGGTATCGTCGTCTATGGAACGGGCGGCGGCGAGGCCGGTGAGCACGGCGGGCAGCACGCCCGCACCGCCCGCGGTTGGAGCGGCGACGATCACACCCATGGCCGCGTTCACCTCCTGTACAGCGAGCGCGCGGGCAAGGATGTCGCGAAAGGGCGTGCCGGCCAGTGGGCCGTCCGGTCCCGTGCGGAGCTTGGCGGCGTCTCCGCCGACGAGACCCGATGCGGAGTAGAGATCTCCGGTCATGCCCTGGGTTACGGCGCCGCGCATCACGTTCAAGGCGCGCAGCAGTGCGGACCGGATGTCCTCCACCGTGCGGCCCTGATCGCTGGCTTCTGTCTCGAGCGCGAGGCGGGCGAGCGAAATGTCCTGCGCTTCCGCGTCGCGGATGGCGTCGCCGAGTGACTTGTACATCAGGCACTCACCTTGTCGAGGCGGAAGGCCCAGCGCACCCACGCGAGGCCGCGAATCTCGTCGCGCACGTTCTCGCCCGGTTCGTCGTCTGTCTCGATGACCATGAAGGCGTCGCCGCCACGTGCTTTTCGCGTGAGGCGGAGCGTGGCGATGTTGATGGACGCGTCGGCGAGGAGGGTGGCGATGCGTGCGACCGAGCCTTTCACGTCTTCCGCGATGAGGACGATCGTGTGGCTGTTGCCGGTGACTTCCACCGGGTAGCCGTCCACGTCCGTCACGACTACGCGGCCGGCACCGAGTGACGAGCCGGTCATGGTGGCCGTGCGGTCGCCACGCTCGAAGGGGGTGCGCACGGTGTTGG
>JACMOE010000440.1 GCA_014378185.1 Gemmatimonadaceae bacterium
ACGCCGTGATGCGCACGTTTCCCAATCGCGTGGCCAGCGTGAGCGCAGCGGGTGGCGCGCTCGTCATGATCGCGCTGCTCGTGCTGCCGGTGAGTGCGCTGGTTGCCCGCGGTGGAATCGACGGCGTGCGCCAGTTGCTCGTGGACGGCGAGCTCCAACGGGCGCTGATGCTCACGGCCGCGGCGGCAACGTCCGCGACACTCCTGTCCGTGCTGCTGGGCACGCCGCTCGCGGACCTGCTCGCTCGTGGGCGCATGCCCGCGGGTGGCCTGGTAGGGGCGTTGGTGGAGCTGCCGCTCCTCATTCCGCATCCCGTGGCCGGCATCGCGCTGCTCCTCGTGTTCGGGAGGGCGAGCCCCGCCGGCTCCGTGCTCGCCCGCATCGGGCTTGGCATCGTTGGTTCACCACTCGGCATCGGACTGGCCATGCTGTTCGTGTCCGCGCCGCTCTACGTGAGCGCCGCCCGCGAGGCCATGGCGCGCGTGGACGCACGCTACGAGGACGTGGCCCGCACGCTCGGTGACTCGCCATGGCAGGCTGCGCGGCGTGTCACGCTGCCACTTGCCGCCCGTGGGCTGTACGCTGCCGCGGTGGTCATGTGGGCACGCGCGATCAGTGAGTTTGGAGCCATCGTGATCCTCACGTACAACCCGAAGGTGGCCAGCGTGTTGAGCTACGACCGGTTCACGGCGTTCGGGCTGGATGCGGCACTCCCCGTGGCCGCGGTGCTCGTGCTGCTGGCGTTCATTCCGCTGCTCGCGCTGCGCGCTCTGCGCGGCCGGCCCTCACCGGCGGAACGAAGGCCATGATCGAACTCGACGCCGTTTCCGCGCGCGCGGGATCGTTCGAGCTGCACGACATCACATTCGCCGTCGCAGCAGGCGCCTGGGGCATCGTGCTCGGCCCGGCGGGGTCCGGCAAGACCACGTTGCTGGAGACCATTGCCGGCGTGCGACGCGCAAGCCGTGGGCACATCCGGCTGGATGGCGCCGACGCAGCGACGCTCCCGCCCGAGCGGCGCGGCACAGGGCTGGTGCATCAGCATGCCTGGCTCTTTCCGCACCTCAGCGTGGCGGAGAACATCGGCTACGGCACTTCCGATCATCGCATGGTGCGCGACCTTGCGGCTCGGCTCGGAGCCGACACGCTCATGGGACGACCGGTCGCCTCGCTCAGTGGCGGGGAACGACAGGTCGTGGCGCTCGCACGGGCGCTCGCCCCTTCGCCCGCGATCCTGCTGCTGGACGAGCCGTTCGCCGCCCTCGACCCGCGACGGCGCCGTATCATCCGCGCTGAATTGCACCGCATCCACCGCGAGCGAGGCATGACCGTGCTGCACGTGACGCATGACTTCGACGAAGCGGGAACGCTGGGCGACATCGCGATCGTGCTCGACGCAGGGCGCGTGGTGCAGGTGGCGCCGCCTGCCACGCTCTTCCGGCAACCGGCCACCGGCGCGGTCGCCGACTTCCTGGGTGCCGAGAATGTGCTGGCCGGCACGATCGAGCGGTGTGGGGAGGAGGAGAGTGGCGTGGCCACCCTTCGCTTTGCCAGCGAGGGAATCGTCCTCTCGTCCGTCGGGGATCATGCCGGCGGAGCAGGGCACGCCGTGATTCGTGGCGAAGACGTGGTGCTTTCGCGTGGCGCGGCGGGAAGCAACTCCATGCGCAACGTGCTCTCCGGCTGTGTCGCCGAAGTCACGCCGCGCGGCGTGCTCACGCGCGTGTCGGTGGAGATCGGCGCGACGACCATCGTGGCCGTGGTGACAGCGGCCGCGGCGCGCGAGCTGGAGCTCGAGGTGGGCGTGCCCGTGGTGGCGAGCGTGAAGGCAACGGCGGTGCACCTGTGTTGACACTCACCTTCGTCGCAATCCTCCTCGTGGCGCTCGTCGCGCATCGCTCGGGCGCAAGCGACGTGAGTTCGATCACCGTTCGTGGTATCCTCGCATCACGGGGAATCCCTGTCGCCGTCTTTGTGGTGACATTCGCCGTAGTGTGGCTGGCATGGGCGGCGTGGAATCCGGTGGCCGTGGTGCACGACGAAATGGCATATGTGCTCCAGGCGCAGATATTCGCGCGGGGTCGCTGGGCCATGGCGTCGCCACCCATGCCGGGGTTCT
>JACMOE010000051.1 GCA_014378185.1 Gemmatimonadaceae bacterium
ACCTGGTGGATTCTCGCCATCGTGCTGGGGCGGGAATTGTTCATGACGCTTTTTCGCCAGATTGCCGCGCATCGTGGCGTGGTGATCGCCGCCATCGGGCCCGCGAAATGGAAGACCGCGCTCCAGCTGATCTGGATTGGCTGCGCTTACTGCTGGTTCTGGATCGCCACGGTGGCGGCGACGCACGGGTGGGACACCACGGCGTGGAACGTGTTCGCCAACTTCAACGGCATCAGCGGCGTGACGGCCATGACGGCGTCGGTTGCGCTCACGATTTACTCGCTGTGGCTGTATTTGCGGAGCTACCGACGCGTGTTCATTGGCGCCGCCGTGCCGCGCGTCTGACCGTCGGTCAGACGAGCAGCCGCGCAGCGGCGAGCGGGTCAGACTGTCAGACCGTCAGACTCCTTCACACGTACGAAGATCAATGAAGATCGAAGTCGTTACCATCGGCGACGAGCTGCTCCTCGGCTACACCGTCGATACCAATGCCGCACACCTCGCGCGCACCCTGGCCGCCGAGGGGGTCGAGATCGAGCGTCGCACCACGTGCGGAGATACGGCCGAGTCGATCGCGACCGCTGTGCGCGATGCGCTGGATCGCACCGGCGCGGTCATCACCACGGGCGGGCTTGGTCCCACGAGCGACGACCTGACCAAGCCCTCGATCGCGGCGCTGTTCGGCCGGACGATGGTGCTCGACGAGGAGCACCTGGCGTGGATGCAGGAACGCTGGCGCGCGCGCTTCCAGCGCGCGATGCCGGAGTCCAACCGCCAGCAGGCGATGCTGCCTTCTGGTGCGCGCAAGCTCGTGAACAATCACGGATCGGCTCCGGGCATCTGGCTTGAAGACGATCGCGGACGGTGGGTGGCCATGCTGCCTGGTGTCCCCCGCGAAATGCGCGGCATGCTGTCCGACACGTTGTTGCCGCTGGTGCGCGAGCGGGCTGGCACGGGCGGTCGAGTGGTCCGTTCCCGCACGCTGCGTACGACGGGTATCGGGGAGTCACACATCGCCGATCTCGTTGCCACCATCGACGGCGGCGTCGGCGACGTGGGGCTCGCCTACCTCCCGAATGCCGATGGCACGGACCTGCGACTCACCGTCAGGGACGTCGCGCCCAGCGATGCCGATGCGCGCCTTGCTGCCGCGGCGGACCGGTTGCGCACCGTCGTCGCTGATGCCATGTACGGCGAGGACGGTGCCGATCTCGCCGACGTGGTGCTTGCGCTGTGTCGGCGCCACGCCATCACGGTTGGTGTCGCCGAGAGCTGCACGGGCGGCATGCTCGGCGCACGCCTCACCGCCGTTCCGGGCAGCAGCGATATCGTGCGGGGCGGCGTCATCGCGTACGACGACGCGGTGAAGCAGTCTTTGCTGGGTGTGTCGCCCGACCAGATCCGCGAGCACGGCGCGGTGAGCGAACCGGTAGTTCGCGCAATGGCGAGCGGGATCCGCGCCGCGCTCGGCGTGGGCGCGGCACTGGCCATTACCGGCATCGCCGGCCCGGACGGTGGGTCGGCGGACAAGCCCGTGGGGACCGTGTGGATCGCGTTGGACCTCGGTGGTGACGTGCAGGCGCGTCGGTTCGCGATGGTGGGAGATCGCGCGGAAATCCGGCATCGGTCTGCGCAGGCTGCGCTGGAGATGTTGCGTCGGCGGCTGCTGGACGGGGTACGGGTCGCTCGCTGACGCTCGCTGGACGGGGACGGGAGACGACGAGCCCGGAGCGGCGACCTGTTTCTTGCAATGGCGACGGTTGCGGCCGACTCACGGTGGCACTTGCGAGCACTATAGATTTCAGTCGTACCCTGGACCAACACGAATGTCAGACGCACACCAGCTTCCGCCCGACTCCGTCCATCCCGACGAGCCCGCCGATCCCTCCGATGCCGAGATCTTCGGTAGCGAGGATGCCGGCGTGCAGCCTCAGCTCGATGAGCAGCGCGAAAAGTATCTTCGCCTTGCCGCCGAGTATGACAACTATCGCCGGCGCACAACGAAGGAGCGCCAGGATGCGCACCTCCGCGGTCAGGCTGACATGTTGAAGGGGCTCATCGATCCGCTCGACGACATCGGCCGCTTTGCGCATGTCGATCCGGCCAGCACGGATGCGCAGACGCTCGTGGATGGCGTGGCCATGATCGAGAAGAAGCTGGCCAAGACGCTTGCGGGGCACGGGCTGGAGATCATCATCCCGGATGGGCATCCCTTCGATCCCGCGCTGCACGAGGCCGTGATGACCGAGCCCGCGGCCGCCCCGGAGGAAGACCACCTGGTGGCGCGGACGTTCCAGGTCGGCTACGTGTTCAACGGACAGCTGCTTCGTCCGGCGCGCGTGGTCGTGAAGCAATGGAACGGCTGACCGCGTAGGGTGACGCATGGCACCCCAGCAGGATTTCTACGCCATCCTCGGCGTACCGGCGTCCGCAACACAGGACGAGCTCAAGAAGAAATATCGTAGCCTGGCGTCAAAGCATCATCCGGACAAGAACCCGAATGATCCCAAGGCGGCGGACACGTTCAAGGCGATTTCGGAAGCGTATACCACGCTCGGCGATCCGGACAAGCGGAAGCAGTACGACGAGATGCGTCGGCTTGGCGCGTTCGGCGGGTTCGGTGGCGGCGCTTCGCGGGGTTCGCGGCCGGCCGGCGGTGCGCGGCCGGGTGCCAGCGGATCCATCAACATGGACGACTTCGGTGACGTCGGCATCGGTGGACTGGGTGACCTGTTCAGCCCCATGTTCGGCGGCGGCGCGCGCGCCGGCGCGCAAAACGCGCGTACTCGCGGGCCGCAGCGTGGCACCGATGTGGAGGCGGCGCTGGAGGTGCCTTTTCGCACGGCGGCAATGGGCGGCAAGGTCGCCGTCGAACTGGACCTCAACGAAGAGTGCGCGACCTGTCACGGCAGCGGTGCCGCGCCGGGCGCCAGGCTGGAGACCTGCCCCGAGTGCAGCGGTCGCGGCACGATCAGCTTCGGCCAGGGCGGCTTCGCGGTGCAGCGCCCGTGTCCCGTGTGCCTCGGGCGCGGTCAGGTACCCACGGTGCGGTGCCCCACGTGCGCCGGCGCTGGCGAGGTACGCACGCGCAAGACGGTACAGATCACGGTGCCGAGCGGCGTGGACACCGGCACGAAGATCCGGCTGAAGGGGCAGGGTGCCCGTGGCACGAAGGGCGGACCGCCAGGCGACCTCCTGATCACCTTCAGCGTGAAGGTGGACCGCTTCTACAAGCGGGAATCGCTGGACCTGATTGCGCCGGTGAAGATCAGCATCGTCGATGCGACACTGGGCAAGAAGGTGAACGTCAAGACGCTGGATGGCACGAAGGTGTCGATCAAGATTCCCCCGGGTACCCAGAACGCCAAGCGATTCCGTGTGCGCGGCCACGGGATCGAGAAGGACAACCAGAAGGGCGACCTGATCGTCGAGGTGGAAGTGACGGTGCCGGAGCAGTTGACGCCGGAGCAGGAGGAGGCAATGAAAGCATTTGCCGAGGCGATGAAACACTAGTACGACAGCGAGTACCAACCAAAGACCGTAGTACGGAGTACACAGTAGCCAACGCAGTACGAGTACAACGGCAACAGAACTATTTGGGCAAGCGGGCGATCAGCGCGCGGAGCATCTTCCTCAGTTGGGAGGCTTCTTCGGCAAGAGTAGCGCAGCTGGCAGAAGGCAGGATGACCAGGTCGGCGGCCATTTGCAGGTGGTGTTCGGACTCTGCAACAGATCCGCAGGCGATTTCCAGATACCTTACCGTCTCGGCGCGCGAGGCCTTGCCGCAGCCCTCCGCAATGTTTGCCGGGATCGAGAGGGCTGATCGGCGTAGCTGGGCGCTGACGACACGCTGTTCGGGTCGCACCACGCGCGCGGTGAGGACGTAAACCTCCTGCGCAAAAACCCTGGAGCGATCCCAGACGGTGAGCTTCCGGAAGTTGTGCACACCCCAGTAACGCATCGGTCCGTCATCCCTGCGTCATCAGAATGACAAACGGCGCATCATAAAGCCGCGTGCAGGTACTTGTACTGCGTTGGCTACTGTGTACTCAGTACTATGGTCTGTTGTTGGTACTAGCAGTTATTCACGCAGCCAGAATGGGCAACCCCCTTTTACCTTGCTCAATCACGCCCCCCCCCAATACCATCTCCCCAGCGTACCTCACCAGCGACTGCCCCGGCCGTCTCCCCCCCCCTGGCGACTGCCGCGCAACCTCCACTTC
>JACMOE010000441.1 GCA_014378185.1 Gemmatimonadaceae bacterium
CCGTGGGCTGTGCCGGCGGTGCGGTGCGCAGGCGCTCGGACGGCACGGATGCGAACAGCAGGTCCACGTTCGCGAAGCGCGCGTCGCCCTGCACAATCTGGGTGACGACGTCGCCCACCATCCGGTGGTCGGGATGTCCGGTGCCTCCTTCCGGTCCGAACGTGATGATCGCCGCGGGCGCGAGCGAATCGATGATGGCCACGAGCCGCGATCGCAGGGTGCCCAGCACATCGAACGACGCGAGACCACCATCGGGGAGACCTACCACGTGGAGCTGTCGCACGCCGAGTCGAGTGGCCGCGCAACTCGCTTCCGTCATGCGGGCGGCGGCTAATGCCTCTCCCGCCGGGATGCGGGCAAACGGCGTGACACCTTGTGCGCCGTCAGTGGCGATCACGAGATGCGTCTCTCGTCCTTCCCTCGCGAGCCGCGACAGCAGCGGGCCGATGACTCGTTCGTCGTCGGGGTGCGCGAAGATGGCGACGACAGGCCGGCGCGCCTGCGCGTGCGCCGAGAGCGGGATGATCGTGCTCAGTGCGGCGGCGAGGATCAAATGAGTGCTGGTGCGCATGCGGTGCATTCTGAGGACTGGACCGGCGACGCGCGAGGTCCCATGCTTCAGGCAGCGGTTTGCGTGATCGGCACCCTGTACGCCGGCGCATGTGGAACCGTCGTAGTGTCCGCGATCTATGCTGCACTTCCTAAACTGGAGAACGTCAATGCCACAATACCTGATCGAGCGCAACATTCCTGGCGCCGGCAAGCTCAGCCCCGCTGAACTCCAGGCGATCTCGCAAAAATCCTGCAGCGTGCTCAACACGCTTGGCCCATCCATCCAGTGGGTGCAGAGCTATGTGACCGACGACCAGATCCACTGTATCTACCGTGCGCCGAGCGAGGCAATGGTGCGCGAGCACGCGAAGCAAGGCGGGTTTCCTGCGGACCGCGTCTCCGAGATCCGGACGGTGATTGATCCGACCACGGCGGAATAGCCGGACGGCACTAGTGGACCGTAATTAAATTGTGGAAAGCATGCATCTTGCAGAGCCAGGATGCATGTTTTCCCCCACGATGGACCTCACCCTGTCGCCCGACGATCGCCGCATTCTGGCGAGCATGCTGCGCTCGATGACGCTGGGCGCCGGATTGGTGCGACGCGCGCGGGTGGTCTTGGCGCTCGCCGACGGGGAGACGTATGCGGCGATCTGCGCGGCGCACGGCGTCACCGACAAATACATCGCGCAGTGGAAGCGTCGCGTCCGCGAGGGCGGTATTCTCGCGCTCGGCGATTTGCCGCGCAATGGACGCCCCAACCGCTTGGATCCGCGCGTCGAAGCAAAGATTCTCGCCACGACCCACGAACCGCCCCCGGCCCCGCTGACGCACTGGACGACGCGCCGGATGGCGGCGCGGATCGGCGTGAGCCACATGACGGTCGCGAAGGTGTGGCAGCGCGCGGGCCTGAAACCGCACCGGCTCGAGCGCTACCTCGCAAGTGACGACCCGGACTTCGAGACCAAGGCGGCCGACGTGATCGGCTTGTACCTCGCGCCGCCGACGAATGCCGTCGTGTTCTCCGTCGACGAGAAAACCGCCATTCAGGCGCTGGATCGGCTCGACCCGGTGCTGCCGCTCTCGCCGGGGCGGGCTGAACGCCATGGCTTCGAATACAAACGCAACGGCACCCTCTCCTTGTATGCCGCCCTCAACGTCGCCACGGGCGAAGTGGAAGGGATGACCGCCGCGCGCCACACCAGCGCGCAGTTCCTGCGCTTCCTCGACCGCGTCATCGCGACGCAGTCGCCGCGCCGGGAGATCCATCTGATCTGCGACAATCTCTCCGCGCACAAGACGAAGGCCGTGGCCGAGTGGCTCGTCGCCCATCCCCGCGTCACCCTGCACTACACGCCGACCTACAGCTCCTGGCTCAATCAAGTGGAGCGCTGGTTCGCGAAGATTGAACGGGACATGATCGCGCGCGGCATCTTCACCTCGGTCGCGGACCTGCGTCGGAAGCTGATGCAGTACATCCGCCTGCATAACAAAACGTGTCAGCCCATTCGCTGGGCGTACAACAACCCTAAGCACCGCATGCGTGCTGGTTGAACTTGAATTACAGTCCACGAGCTTCACGGGTTGCTGACGAACACGCCACTGACCACGGCGAACGCGATGATGGCCAGCAGCAACGCGACCGCGGCACGCCGGCGCGCGCGATGCACGGCCTTCCATACGTCGACGTCGAGCCAGAACAAGCCGCTGCCCTCTCCTGACTCGCGCAACACGGCATGCGAGCGCAACCGTCGCCATGCGACGCGGCCATCATGCACGTTGAGGTCGGAGGGCAGGACGGCCCGGTCGGGGCTCGTGGCGCCAGCGCGCTGGAATGCATCGACAATCTGCCGTTCCTTGATCAGTATGACGGCGACTGCTCCGCCCATGGGCCGATTCCGGAATGAAGGAACCCAACACTAACGCCGCGTCCGGTGATTGTCGAACCATTCGTGCGGTCTCGTGCCGAGTGCGCATGGCGGAGGCTCCCCTACCGCTCTTACATTATGACGTGCAGCTGACCTTGAGCGCGCGAAGGTTCTCGCGTTCTCAACCGCTTCTGATGGAGTGGTGAGTATCGTCTTGGCGCCCGTTATTCCCAATCCGAAAAAAATCCGGAGCTTCCCGACGGAAGCAGCGTTCGAGACCTGGTTGCGCGCGAATCACGATCGCGAAACGGAAATCTGGCTGAAGATCCACAAGCAGGCCGCCGGCCTGCTGACGGTGACATATGCGCAAGCGCTGGACGTCGCACTGTGCTGGGGGTGGATCGACGGTATCAAGAAGTCGTTCGACGACCGCTCGTTTCTCCAGCGCTTCACACCGCGCAGGCCGAAGAGTATCTGGAGCCAGGTAAACCGTGAACACATCGCCCGCCTCACGGCCACCGGCCGCATGACCCCGCATGGCCACCGGCACGTTGACGCAGCGAAGGCGGATGGGCGCTGGGATGCCGCCTACGCCCCGATCCGCAGCGCGACCGAAGCCACAGTCCCCAACGACCTTCGTGCCGCCATCGAGGCGAACCCGGAGGCGCGCAGCATATTCCGCACGCTCGGGCGACAGAACCTCTTTGCCCTGGCGTTCCGTACGAACAACATGAAGACGCCAGCCGGCCGCGCCAGGAAGATTACCGCGCTGGTGGCGATGCTCGCGCGCGGCGAAACCATCGTACCGGAAAAACCGCACTGAAAGGGAGCGACGCGCTCGAGTTGCAGGTCGCGTGGCCATGGGTGCAAGTTATGGAATGCTACCTAATGGTGTTTTCGAACTTGGAACTCTGGCGCTGTTGCTCTTCACAGGCGTCACCGGCCTTCGCATCAAGGACTTGATCCAGTGGGGCCTCGTACATCGGCGCTTTACCCACCTGCGTGAAAGCGGCGCACTGACCACCTTGCCTCTGGCACGTGTCCCCTGCCCCGAGTGCGCCGAGGCCATTCTTCCCCAGGCGCGACGATGCCCATATTGTCGCTCGGCCGTGATCGCCCACAGGGTATGACAAAGGTAGACACCGCATTCATGATGAAACCTGATTGCAGGGCAACGTGCAGCACGTACCGGGTCGCCCGTCTCATCGCATGCACGATGCTCCTCAGCGCCTGCGCACGCAGCCCCTCCGGCGGATTGCCGGCTGCTCCAGCTGCCGCAGGTGAAGACATCAGCGAAGCCAGCCTGCGCACCCGCCTCTACGCCATCGCCGACGATTCCATGATGGGCCGAGAGAGTGGAAGCGAGGGCGACTACAAGGCCGCCGAGTACGTCGCGGCCGAATTCCGCCGGCTCGGACTCGAGCCCGCAGGTGACAACGGCACCTGGTTCCAGACCGTGCCCTTCTGGCGCGCGGCGGTGGACCCCACGTCGTCGCTCTCGGCCGGCGGTACCGCGCTCGAACTGGCGCGTGACTTCCTGCCGGCGAGTATCTCGTCGCCGGCCCGAACGCTCGATGGCGTGCCCACGGTCTACGGTGGGTCCATCACCGATGCGGCCCACTGGATCTCTGCCGAGCAGGCAGCGGGAAAAGTGGTGGTACTGAGCCTTCCCGCCGGCACGCCGCTGCGCGGACTCGCGCTCTCGTCCCCCAGATGGAGCAACGCTGTCGCCATCGCGGCGACCACCCTGGACCAGCTGGGTGCGGAGCAGATCGCCCGTCTGGTCGAGGGCCGTCCCATTCCCGACACCGCGCGCAGTGCATCTGCGGTGCCCGTGCTGTGGATCTCCCGTCGCGCGGCGACGACGATGCTCGGTGCCGAACCGTCCACGCTGTCGCCCGGAGCGGCGGGCCTGCCATTGCGCGGCCACTTCGATATCCGACGCACGCCGGTGTCGTTTCCAGCGCGCAACGTGGTGGCGATCCTGCGGGGCAGCGATCCGGCGTTGCGTGGCGAGTACGTGGCGCTCACGGCGCACAATGATCACGTCGGATACGATCACTCGCCGGTGGACCACGATTCCCTGCGCGCGTTCAACCGCGTCGTGCGACCGATGGGCGCCGACTCGCCGAGCCGCGCGGCGACGGCGAGTGAATGGGTGCGCATCAGGGCCATCCTCGACAGCGCGCGGCGGGTGCATCCAGCGCGGCTCGACTCCATTCGCAATGGCGCCGACGACGATGGCACGGGTACAGTGGCCATCCTCGAGATTGCCGGCGCAATGAGTCGTCGCGCCATGCGCCCTCGGCGATCGATCCTCTTCGTGAGCCACACGGGAGAGGAGGCAGGGCTGCTGGGCTCACGCTGGTTCACGGATCACCCCACCGTGCCCATCGACGCCATCGTCGCTGATATCGACCAGGACATGGTGGGGCGCGGAACGTCGTCGGACTACCCGCAGAATGGCACGGGCGCAGGGAGCGCGACGTACCTCGAGGTGGTTGGCGCGAAGCGGCTGTCACGCGAGTTCGGCGATTCGCTTGAAGCGGCGAATGCGCGGCAGCCGGTGCCGTTCGTGTTCGACTATTCCTATGATGTACCGGGTCACCCGTTGCAGTACTACTGTCGCGCGGATCACTACAGCTATGCACGGTACGGCATTCCGTCCGTCTCGTTCTCGCGCGGCGAGCACCTCGACTACCATCAGGTGTCGGACGAGGCGCAGTATATCAGTTACCCCGATCTCGCGCGCGTGACGCGGATGGTGTACGCTGGTGCGCTGGTGATCGCGAACATGCCGGTGCGGCCGGCGATGAGCGCGCCGAAACCGGCCGATCCGCACGGGATCTGCCGTCAGTAGGCGACGAACAGTGCGCGGGTATTAATCCAGGGCTCACATGTCATTGGAGTCTGAAGCGAAGGCGACCACCGTCTCTGAGCAGTTCGCGACTTTTCGTGCGGATCTGCGTCCATTCGTGTTCACCGGTGAGCAGGAGGGCCGGATGCGCCGGGCGGTGGTGACCTTTGGGCGCATCGCCCGGAAGCGGTCCTGGCGTCCGGCCGCCATCATGATTGCCTTGCACCACTCCGATTGTTACCCAGGTGGGTTGGGGGAGGCTGTGGAGGCATTCGTGGCGCAGCGCTTTGCGCGAGCACTCGACCTGCTGTTCCGCGAGTACTTCAGTGAAGATTCGGGGGAGCAGGCCACTTCGGGCTGAGGGAGTTGGGGTGTTGCAATAGTCCTGATTTGTTGCACAACGAGGCACCGATCGCCCAAATAATGGTTCCGATGCCAGCGTTATGATGGTCGTAAGTCGTTGTGCATGAATGACTTGGAGAATTGCATGGGCTCTCGCCCACCATGGCACCGGCAATGCAACGGATTGCTGGTCCTACCTCTCCACTTCGCCCCGGGTCGAGCGATCCGCAGTCTGTCCACCGGCGAGGCTTACCTGCACACCCGACCAATCATGCGCCGCAACGTTCGCCGTGGTTTTACCCTCATCGAGCTCTTGATCGTCGTCGTGATCATCGGCATCCTGGCCGCCATCGCCATTCCGAAGTTCGCGAACACCAAGTCGAAGGCGTACATCGCCGCGATGAAGTCCGACCTCCGCAACCTCGTGACGGCCGAGGAGTCCTTCTTCGCCGACTCCACGAAGTACGTGACGTATGACACGTCAAAGCTCAAGTTCAAGCCGTCCACGGGTGTCGGCGATCCGACCATCGTGCCGGGCGCAGGCTATTGGTCGGCCACCATCACGCACTCGCAGATCGCCAGCTTCTCCTGCGGCATCGGCGTGAATACCACCAACCCGATCGTCACCACGGCGGGCGACGGCGAGCCAGCGTGTAAGTAAGCGTCCATTTGCGGACAGAAGAGCGCGGTGCCTCACGGCACCGCGCTCTTCGTGCTTTCAACAGCATCCGTACGGCGCGGCGTGATGGGAATTGCAACCTTTTGCCCCGGTGCACGTATCTAATCGATATGAGCTTCATACGACTTCGGGTGCGCGAGATGCGTGAATCGCTGGGATGGTCGCAGCGGGAGCTCGCACGGCGATCCGGCGTACGGCATGCAACCATCAGCGAGGCGGAACGGGGACGGAGCATCAACCTCACCACGCTCGAAAAGCTGGCCGACGCCCTCGACATGGACGCCGCCGTGCTGATCGTGCATAATCGCGGGTTGGTAAAGGCGGGTTGAGGGCAGCCCGCCGGGAGTCTTTCGGTTGCGCTCGGCCACGCTGTTGTCCATCGTGCACGCTCGTGAGCCGATGCCAGTATTCGTGACCCCGGTGGAATGACCGAAATCGCACCGCCCAGTGCTGCAACGCGAGCCCCTTCGAACAGCGCATGGCGCCAGGCAGGCGCGTACGCGTTGCTCGTCGTGCTGCCGCTGGTGGGGATGCTCGTGGTCCCCCGGGGGGGAACCGCGCTCTACGGCAATTTTCAGTCGAGGATCGTTGAAAATGCCGTCCCGCTGGTACCGGCGGCAATGGCCGTGCTGCGGCCGTCACTCCTGCTGGCGCAGCTGGTGGCGATACTCACCGCGTCGCGGCTGACTGGGCGGCTCTTCGCGCGGTTCGGCCAACCCCGGGTGGTTGGGGAGATGTTCGCGGGCGTGCTGCTCGGCCCCTCCGCACTGGGCCTCGTGGCACCGCACCTCTACGACCTCCTGTTTCCAAGGGGCAGCGTTCGATTCCTGAATGCGCTCAGTCAGGTCGGCCTCATGCTGTTCATGTTCCTTGTGGGGCTCGAGCTCGATGTCAGCGCCATGAAGCGCCATGGCCGCGCGGTGATCCTTGCTGCGCACGCGGGCATCGCACTTCCGTTCTTTCTGGGAACGGCCACGGCGCTCATCGCCTACCAGCGCCTCGCCCCAGCCGGCGTGCCATTTCTCGCCTTCGCGCTGTTCGTCGGCGTCGCGATGAGCGTGACTGCATTTCCCGTCCTCGCGCGCATCATCTCGGAACAGACGTGGCGGTCATCCGTGCTGGCGTCGCTGGCACTCTCCACGGCGGCGGTGAGCGACGTTACGGCGTGGTGCATCCTGGCGGTGGTGATCTCCGTGGCGCGAGACGCGGCGACGCCCATTCCACTGTGGGTCACTGCCGGTGGCCTGGGGGCACTCGTCTTCCTCATGGCCACCGCCGGCAGGCGTGGCGTTGCCTACCTGGCCCATCGACTCACGCGCGATGCGCGGCGCGATCACGTCAACGATGATGCGCTGGCGGCGGTCATCATCGTGGTGCTCGCGTGCGCCTTGACAACCGAGCTGCTCGGAGTCCACGCACTGTTCGGGGCGTTCCTGGCCGGCGTGATCATGCCGAAGGATCAGGTCACCATCCGGGCAATCGAGGTGCGGCTTCGGGAGGTGCTCTCGATCATCCTGCTGCCCATCTTCTTCACGTTTGCGGGCCTTCGGCTGAAGATCGGGTTGATCGCCGATGGCTGGACATGGGGAATCTGCGCGCTCATCATCGTCGTTGCGGTCG
>JACMOE010000442.1 GCA_014378185.1 Gemmatimonadaceae bacterium
GAGTTCGGCGCCTGAACTTCCACGCCTCGCCACCGTTGCCACGGTGCCGACCGCGAGCCTGCGCACGGCGCTCATGTCCGAGCCTCCCGACGGTGGAATCGCTCACACTCCTTGCACGCCCTCCGTCAACCGGTTCGATTCTTTGCAGCGCCCGGCTGCCTTCGCCGCTCCGAAACGCCGCATCGACCGGCTTATCCTCGCAGCGCCAGCCGGTCTACGCTTTCGGCGACGGCGCCCTGATCCGGATCAAACCAAAAGGCGACAACTTCAATCCTGGCAGACCGATGCTGCATGTGGAGGTCAAGATGGTGGCGCCCAGCAACGCTCTGCCCGGGCAGAACGGAGTCGCATTCAAGGTAGACGCCAAGGGCAACCCGGTCACCAAGAGTCCTGGTGACATCAAGAACCCGTATGACAATGGTCGACATCACATCCAGCACGAGACCTTTGAGCAAGAAGTGCTCAAAGCGGATCACAGACAGGCCAAGCCATGATCACGGAGTTGACACTCGAACCAGCGGAGGGGTCCTTCGATATTGTTCGCGTGACCGCGCATCTGCACGACGCACCTCACACGCATCCAGATCTTGTACTGCCGAACAAGTTCCTGATGTTTGCCGACGCCGATGCTGCCCGCCGCGGAATCGAGGAACGGGAAGCGCGCGGTTCGCTCCCGTACAGCGCGGTGCTCGTCAAAGTGAACCCGCACAAGATCGGAATCAGCTGTATGTCGTCGAACGCCGGGCGCGCGAAGGAGTTCGTCGCCTGGCTCGCGACGATCTATCGCCTCCGCTACTTCGATGAGGACCGGAATGATCTCGGCGCTTACGTCGCGCAGGATCCCGGCTTTCTCTACGGTGGAGCCTAGCGTCGAGTGCCCAGCGCCCAGATGCACTGCCAGCACCACCCACGAAGGTCGTGCGTGTTCTCGATGTCGTAGTAGTTGCGCAGGAGGACCTCGACGACGCGCGAGTCTGCGCGCATCGCAATCTGATTCGCTCCCAGGTCGAGCACGTACTTGGGAAGAGGGAACGTCGGCGGGTCATCGCTGCACGAGAACTCGAGAAGCATGTCCGTCAGTGTGCGCAGGTCCGAGGCCGATACGTCGCCGAGGTCGGCCGCCTTCTTCTGGGCCTCGCGCCAGGCGGCTGGGAGCAACTCGAAACGAATCGAGAGCGTCGCGAACTTGCTAGGCGGCCACACGCTCGTCGAGGGCCGGCCCCCCTGCCAGTCTTGATGTGTAGCGAGCACGGTCCGGAGGTTCGCCCACTGCACGGGCGAGAATTCATTTTTGAGAAAATTAATCACCATGTAGAGAGCAAGCGGGCCCTCGTCGAACTCCTTCGTCGCGACCGAGATGCACTCCATCTCATCTGGCATCGCTCCCGCACGTCGATACGTCGTTATCGCGCCACCCACTGCGCCACGGGCGACTGGCTGCAGGCGAGACACCTGCCCGGGGCTCCCCGCGCTCGACGTTCTCGCATACGCATGGACAAGAGATGCCGCCTGCGACGACAGATCTGGCTCTGTCGGAATTCCCTCGATCCGGACCCGAATCTCGATCGACGCGGCGGCGAGACGGAGCACCGAGAAGTCCCGATCTTGACCAGCGAGGGACGGGGCTCCTGGAATTGCTGCCGCGAACCCGGTGGCTCGATGAAGAAGCAACCGCGTCTCGTCTCCATCCACGCCCGTCAATTCAAAGGTGCCTGTTGCGCTCACACGGTGAGTCTAAGCTCAGACGCGGGTTCGCGGATGCGGAATGCCCCTCGATCAGGGTCCACCGCTTGGCGGGATCCGGCGTGTGGGGCCAACCCCCTTTGCAGGTGTCAAACGCCATTGAGAACTGCCCCCCTTACGCCACTAAACCTGACCCCATCCATTTGTTCAGCGGTTGGTCTTGTGCACGCCGAGCAGCCCGGCGCGTTTCTTCTGACGTAGACGGAAGCTGTCGCCCTGGATGACCAGGTGTCGCTGTGGTGGAGCACGCGGTCGAGCACCGCGGAGGCAATCACCTCGTCGCCGAAGACGTGCCCCCACTACGTGATGGTCTGGTTGGTGGTGATGAGCATGCTGCAGCGCTCGTAGCGGCGGCTGACGAGTTGGAGGAACAGGTGCGCGGTCTGCTTCTCGAGCGGCAGGACACGGGGATGTGTTCGCTCGCTCTCAACTGGCGAAGTCGCGGCGGAGTGACCGCTGCCTCCGCGAGGCGACGGTCGCAGCGCGTTCACGTTCTACATCGGCTCACGAATCCGGCCTCCCAGCCGGGTTCAGCTTTCACGAGCAGGGGTGGGTTAGTTCTCGCGAGCGCTGAAGTAAAGTCGCGGCGTCAGGGATGTCTCGATGCAGGTATCCGTCCTACTCCCGCGGTCATCACCACGACGAGCTTGTCCTGCCCGAGGTTGATCTGGTTTGCGGCGGCGTGGTCGCGGATCGTGTAAGCCCGCGCGGTGGTTGCGGGCGGCTACGGGTGCCAGCCGACGTTCGCCCGGTCCGTCGGACAGATTCCACCAGGGCAGGCACGGCTGTGAAGAGCTGCGGCCTTTGCCGTGTCTTGCTCGACGCCAGATCCTTGTTCGTACAGAGCCGAAAGATTGAAGCAAGCGGCAAGGTCGTCTGCATTGCAAGCCTTCTCGAACAAGCCGGCCGCCTTGACCGCATCGACTGCGACGCCCAGCCCGTCGAGGTATGCGACCGCGAGGTTGTAGCAGCCGGGGATCTCGCCGCCGTCGCACGCTTTCTGATAGAGCGCGACGGCCTTTGCAGCATCGCGCCGGTCCCAAGCACCTTGCCCGTACAGCACACCCAGGGCGTAGCACCCCTTCATCTCACCATGGGCGCACACCGGCTCGTAGAGCGCGGCGGCCTTCGCAGGGTCTTGTGCGACGCCAGCACCGTGCTCGTACATCGACCCCAAGTTAAGGCACGACCATGAGTCGCCTGCGGTGCATCCCCGCTGGTACAGGGCTGTTGCTTTGACCATGTCTTGCGCGACCCCGGCGCCGCGCGCGTACATGACACCGAGGTTGGAACAACCGGTCGCATCGCCTCCGTCGCATGCCTTGGTGAACAGCGTCGCTGCTTTCGCAGGATCAGCCGCAACTCCGTCGCCATTCAGGTATGCGCTCCCAAGCCCCGAGCAGCTCGCTGGGTCGCCGCCAGTGCAACCTGTTTGATAGAGAGCCGTGGCCTTGACGGGATCCCTTTTGACCTCAATACCTTCTGCGTACATCGTTCCCAGCTCGCCGCATGCCTTCGCCTCGCCTGCGTTGCACGCCATCTGTCGACGCGCGGCCTCTCCTCGGACGTTCGCTTGTGGAGAATTCGGCCCCGACTTCCCGCAGCCCAGAAAACATAAAAGGACCAGGACGCACGAGGCATTTGAAGTGGGCCGCATTTCGATTCACGGGAACCTATCCCAACCGCTCGGATTACAGTCCCAGTGGGGTCGAGCCTTCTTGCTGTGGCGCCCCGCGGTCAGACTGGGCGGCCAGGCGCTTCGCCGACGCCGGCGCGACGCGCGCGAGGTCGCGGTCGGCGCACCGCGGTGACGAACTTTGGCATGTCAGCCTTGCCCAGCAGCCGTCGCCACGGCTTCTCGGCTTCCAGCAGGCCGGTGCCACAGTCGATGACGACGAGGATCGAACGATCGCCGGGCACGCAGCGCGCGATGAGGTGAGCGAGGAGCGACCGGCACAGAGTCGCGTTCTCCGTCGAGCTCTCGCGGACCGCGAGCGCATGCTTCGTGCCCGTCGAGTCTGTCCCGAGCGCGACCACGAGCGTGCATTGGCCGAACCCAATGCCGTGGACCATCAAGGCGACGAGGTCCAGCTCGCCGAGCGGTCGCCGCGCCCACGCGTGCACCTTGGCGCGCGTTCGCGCCACGAACCGGCGGCACACCGCGCTCTCGCTCGTGCCGCGCGTGACGGCGACGTCGGGCCACGGCTATGCCACTCCGATCTGATATACGCCATAATCAAGTGGACACGGCAGCTCCGAACGCGTATCGTGGACACGTGGGGAAGGCGAAACCGCATCAGCTCGAGCTCGTGATGCCGGTCGTGAAGGTCGTCGGCACGTGGGGCGGGAAGCGCAAGGGGGCCGGGCGGCCGAAGCGGCGCATGGCGCCGGGGGAGAAGCGACCGGGCGCGCACATGCGGCGGCCCTGGATCGACTTCGACACGGTTGCGCACGTGACGCTTCGGACCGTGGC
>JACMOE010000443.1 GCA_014378185.1 Gemmatimonadaceae bacterium
CCGGGCACGATCCGCTGGCCAACGGAATAATCACCGTCGGCCCGGTTGGGCCGTTCGCGTACGCCTCAAGCGCCTCGGAGATCTGGAAGTACGAGTGGAAGCCGGTGTACGTCCAGTCGAAGGTGACGTTTCCCGATGCAACCGCGTTCGTAGTGTACGTCCATGTTTGCTGATCGTACTGCGGCGGCTCAGGGTAGTAGAAGTCGTAGCCAAGCGTCACAGACGTCGGATTGTTCACTGTGGCGGTAACGGTCCCATTTCCCGCTCCAGTCCACGGCGCAGCGCCGACTATCTGTGGCACAAGGACTGCTGGCGAGCTCACCACCACCCGCACGCTGACAAGGTTGTCCGACGCACTCGAATCGGCACCAGTTGTGGACACTTTCGTCCCCACGAAATACGTGCCCGCCGCTGCCGGCATCGTCACTGACAGCGCGGGATAGCCGAAGCTCGCGCCTGGTACCAATGCCGCTGCGCCACCCACCGCATACGTCGTCACCGGCACAGTCAACAGCGTGTCCGTGGCGATGATCACCGACGACGTGAACGGCGCACTCGTGCCGCTCCCGATGTTGCTGACGCTCCACCCTGGAACCGGCACGACATCACCAGTGATGAATGTCGTGGTGCCGAGCGAAAACCGCGAACCCGCCACAGTCGACTGCGCGAGATCCGGCTGGCTCTGCGGATCCACGACACCGAACATACTGAAGTTTTCAGCCGACCCGCCGCCGCCCACGTCGATCGCAAAGACATCGTTAGGCACGAGCAGCTGTCGCGCGGCAACAGTTGCACGATGCAGTACCAGATGCGCAAAGTCGGTGACTCGACCCATCGGAGTGCGGCTACCAAATGACGACCCGATCGGAATGGGTGGGGGCGTGTAGTCCGTGCCGCCACCCGCCGTGCAGGTGGTGACGTTCATCGTAATGAGAGCCAGGATCTCGACGTTGTCCACGATGGTGCTGCCGAAACTGTAATCGGCAGAATTCGCGGGCTTCTCATGCGCAATACGGAAGCGGTCGTGGTCGGCCAGCGGCAGCCGATACGCGCCGGCATCCACGTGACACACCTGCACCTTCGCCGGTATCGCCAACTTCACGTCCGGAAACACGTTGAAGTGGTAGAACTTGGGATACTGGCACAGGTGCGTATCGAGCGGACCCGAGCAGTTGGCAGGGTAGTACGCAGTGTCCGGGGTGATGACCACCACCGTGGGCTCGGAGACCGCACCCGCCGGGAAGATTACTGCCGCCTGCACTGCCGGCGTCACCACGGTGTCGGTGGTGGTCGGTTGCACCACTTTCAGCACGACGTCACTGCCCGGCGCAACGGTCGGCACTGGTGTGGTTGGTCCGGCATACACGTACAGCGACATGTCGAGGACCAGGCGCGCGACGAAATGCGCCTGCGTCTCATCTGCGGGCGGGGTGGAAACAGATGTCTTCGACTCGATGTACTTCACGGCTTTCACCAGCTCGGCGCGGCCACCCGAGCCAGGCACGAGCTTGCCCTTGAGGGTCACCTTCGGCTCCTTGGCAACGGAGCGGAGCACCTGGTCCCATCGTGCGGAAATCGCAGTGGCTTGGCCCTTGGGGAAGCCGGACGTGATCAGCGCGGTGATTTCCGCGCCAAGGGTGGCCGCGGGGGCCGTGCTGCGCGAAGCAGAGCCAGGAACTGGGAGGGTAGTATTCGGGCCGTCGCACGCAAGCGCCCCCAGCACAGCCAACAGGGGGCCTGCAACGCGCAGGCGGACAAGACGCATCATCGCGGTGTTCTCCATGGTTTCGCGGACATAATGGCGTTCGGACGGCGCGTGAACACGCGCGGCTGCTGGCGCCCGACCGCGGAAGCAACAGCTGAACTGCCGCTGCGACGCGAGTCACATAAATGAGCGAGCCTGCCCCATCAAGCAAGAGTCAAAATGACCGATTGGCACCATGTGACTCCTTTTTGCCCCGTTCGTCGACCTGGTATGACTGCATCCACGCTTCGCTGCCCGGGCTGTGGCGCGCCCGCTGCCGCCGATGCGGCGCGATGCGACTACTGCAATTCCGCGCTCGCCACGGTTACCTGCGCATCGTGCTTCGCACCGATGTTCAAGGGCAGCCGCTTCTGCGCCAAGTGCGGCGCCGAAGCCGTACGCGACCTCGTGGACGACGACACGCCGCTCCACTGTCCGCGCTGTCGCGAAACAATGCAGGGCATGCAGCTTGGCGCCATCCGGGTGAGCGAGTGCGCCGAGTGCGGCGGGCTGTGGCTCGACCCGGCCATCCTCCAGACGCTGTGCAGCGACCGCCAGCGGCACAATGATGTCATCGCGACACTCTCCGCTCGCGCCGCGCCGCGGAACGTCATCGCCGACGTCGTGCGCTACGTGCCATGCCCCACGTGCGCGAAGCTCATGAACCGCACGAATTTCGCCCATATTTCGGGCGTCATCATCGACGTCTGCCGCGACCACGGCATCTGGCTCGACCGTGGCGAACTGGAACACGTCATCCAGTTCGTGGAATCCGGTGGCCTCAGCAAGCAGCGAGAGCGGGAGATCGAGCAACTGGCCGATGAGAACAGACGGCTCCGCGCAATCGAAGCGCGTAGCGGCAACACGTCGTACCCGAGCGAGAACGTGCGGTCCATCCCCCTTCGCAGCGGTATGCAATCGACCGAGAGCATGGATGGCGTACTCGCGGCCCTCACGGGCCTGCTCCGCAGCTGATGATGTCGCAACCCTCCTATCCCGGAACACCATGACCATGCGCGATCTGATCAAGGGCGAGCTGATCGACATCATCGAATGGCTCGAGACGTCACCCGACACGATGGTGTCGCGGTTCGCCCGCCCTGACAACGAAATCAAGAATGGTGCGCAACTGATCGTCCGCCCAGGGCAGCAGGCGCTCTTCGTCGATCAGGGCAACGTGGCCGACACCTTCCTGCCTGGACAGCACGAGCTGAGCACGAAGAACCTGCCCATCCTGTCCCGCCTCCGCGGGTGGAAGTATGGATTCGCGAGCCCCTTCAAGGCAGAGGTGGTGTTCGTGAGCACCCGGCAGTTTGCCGGCGCCCGCTGGGGCACCAAGGCGCCGGTGATGACCACCGATCCGGAGCTTGGACCCGTGCGCCTCCGCGCCTTCGGCACCTACTCCGTTCGCGTGTCGAACGCGGAGACGATTGTCCGGGAGCTGGTTGGCGCGAATGCGTCGCTCGGCATCAGCCAGATTTCGGACCAGTTGCGCGACCTCATCGTGGCACGGTTCAGCGAGACGCTCGGCGAACAGTCGTCGTCGGTGCTCACGCTCGCGGCGCAGTACGAGGAGCTCGGAGCGGCTACGGCGCGCAAGCTGGTTCCCGACCTGGCGCGGTTCGGGCTGGAGCTCACGCAGATGATCGTCGAGAGCATTGCCCTGCCGGATGAAGTGGCGGCAACGCTCGATCAGCGCACGCGCATCGGCCTCATCGGCGACGTTGGCGCGTATGCGCAGCTTCAGGCGGCGGACGCCATCCGTGATGCGGCACGC
>JACMOE010000444.1 GCA_014378185.1 Gemmatimonadaceae bacterium
AACGACCTGATGGCGCGCGAGCACGAGCTCGAGATTCGTGTCTCGGGCGAGTTCGTGTTCATCAACACGGTGCGCCTGCGTCTCGACCTCGACAACTACGCCAGCTTCAGCCATCTGCTCAGCGTCTTCAGAGGGCAGGGCATCGGATCGCTGCAGCTCCACCGCACACCGACCCTGAAGGAATGGCAGCGCTTCCTCGCGCTCCTGCAGGTGCCGGGAACCGACCAGCCTGCGGCGCGCTATGTCGCGCTGACCGGCAAGCTGGAGCAGCAGGACCTCGGCGTGTTCGAGATCGGCGAGCCGCTGTTGCAGCCGGACGATCCCGCGGCGGCCGAGAAGTCGAAGGAAGTCGCCAAGAAGACGTACGCGCAGTCCGTGGCCGTGACGCGCGATCTCATGACGTCGGTGCGGCTGGGACGCAGCCCGAACATCAAGAAGATCAAGCGCGTGGTGCAGGGGATCGTCGATCAGATCCTCAACGAGGAAACATCGCTCATCGGCCTCACGACGATCCGCGACTACGACGAGTACACGTTCACCCACAGCGTCAACGTGTGCATCTTTTCCGTCGCGCTGGGCAAGCGGCTCGGGTTCGGGAAGGTACAGCTGTACGATCTCGGCATGGCCGCACTCTTCCACGACATCGGCAAGTCGCGGGTTCCGTCGGAGATCATCAACAAGACGGGCGGGCTCACCGACGATGAATGGCGCCTGATTGCGGCGCATCCGTGGCTTGGTGCGCTGGCGCTCTTCCAGCTGCGCGGGCAGCAGGAGCTGCCATATCGCGCGATGGTCGTGTGTCACGAGCATCACATGAAACTCGATCTCACCGGCTATCCGCGGCCGATCCGTCCGCGGGCGCTGAGCATGTTCAGCAAGATCGTTGCGGTCGCCGACGGATTCGATGCCGCGACATCACGCCGGTCGTATCAGACGGTGCCGCTCACGCCGGCGCAGGTCATGCTCGAAATGCGGGATAATCCTCGTCGCGGCATGGATCCGGTGGTGGTGAAGGCGTTCATCAATCTCACGGGCATCTATCCGGTGGGCACACTCGTCATCCTCGACACCTTCGAGCTCGGCGTCGTGCACGCCGTGAATTCGGTGCCCGAGATGCTGTCGCGTCCGATCGTGCGCATCATCAGCGACCAGCAGGGGAACGTCATCACCCCCGGCCATCTCGTGGACCTCGCCGAGCAGAACGCCGAGGGCGTGTACCTGCGCACCATCATCAAGACGGAGAATCCCGATCGGTATGGCATCAGGGTTGGCGACTATTTCATCTGACGCAATCGCAGGCCGCTTCGCCGCGCTGCAGGCAGCGTCGCGCACCGCCTTCGTGCCGTACATCACTGCGGGACATCCCGACCCCGAGCGCAGCGTCGCCCTGCTGCAGGGGCTCGAAGGCGCGGGCGCTGACATCGTGGAGGTAGGCGTTCCCTTCTCCGATCCGCTTGCGGACGGACCGGTGATCCAGGCGAGCTCGCAGCGCGCACTGGAGCACGGCATGACCTTCGACGGCGTGCTCGAGATCATCGCGCGCGCCCGGCTGTCGATTCCCGTGGTGCTGTTCAGCTACCTGAATCCACTCATTCGAGGCGGAGACGATACCTTGCGTCGCGCCGCTGACGCGGGGGTCCATGGCGTGCTGGTCATCGATCTGCCGCTGGGATCGGACGCGGAGCGCGAGCGTTGGTTCGCCGATGGGCCGCTCGACTTCATCCGGCTGGTCGCGCCCACGACCCCGGCCTCCCGCATTGCGGAGATCGCGCGCACCGGCAGTGGATTCGTCTACTTGAT
>JACMOE010000445.1 GCA_014378185.1 Gemmatimonadaceae bacterium
CCATCGTGAAGGTCGCGGTTCCGGCCATGTAGGCCAGGTGGCCGTCGCCGTAGGCCGTTGTCGAGTGGAGCACGATGTCGCTCGCGCCGCTGGCCACGAGGGCGGCGATATCCGGATGTCCGGCGGCCCCGTGCAGGATGGGGGAGTCGGGCGGCAGGACGTTCGCGTCCGCAGCATAGATCGCGAAGATGGCGGCCGTGACCTTGGCGTTGATGCCCGCGGCGTAGGCGGCGTCCCCCGCACGCACGGAGTCGAGCTGCTCCGCGGTGAGCACGGCGGGCGGGGCAGCGGCCGGCGTTTCCTTCGCAGGCGAACATGCTCCTGCCACGAGACTGATGGCAATGAGTGAGGCGAGGCGCATTTGTCGGATCCGGCGTTCAGGTGGGGAGATGGTCCTACTGCCACACGCAGCGGCGTTCCGTGCGGCACAGCAACATGCAGACGAGCGACGCGAGAAATGAAGAGGCCCAGCGAACGTCATGAACGCCTCCCAGCGATGGCGCTCCGCCAGGATACAGGGTGCGGATCACATCGAGCGCCATCGCCACGAGCGCAATGCCGAATAGACCCCGGAACGCGAGATGCGTGCAGTCACGCAGCGCTTCGGCCAATGTGCGGCGAATCAAACAAATGGCGAGCCCAGCGAGCTGCCTGAAGCCAGGCAGGTTCAGCGCACATTCGGCCGGTTCCGGCCCAGCGTACGTCAGCCCGCCATGACCTGCCGCTCCTCCTCCACGTACGCCACAGCGCCTTCGGATGGTGTGATGCCCCGGCCGAACCGCTGTGCCCACAACCGAGTGAATTCCGCACCAAGGAGCACGGTCATCGACGTGTAGTACACCCAGATGAGCACCACGGCGAGCGAGCCAGCCACGCCATACACGCTCCCCGGGTTGCTGCGCCCGAGATAGAGCCCAATGACCATCTTGCCAAGGATGAACAGCGACGCCGACATGAGCGCGCCAGCGCGCACGTCTCGCCAGGCGATGCGCGCGTCCGGCAGATAGCGGTACATCGCAGCGAAGAGTGCCGCGATCAGGAAGAAGCTGATCACGAACGAACCCAACTGGAACAGCACGGACGGAGCGCCGTGGTCACCGGCATAGCGAGCGCCGACGGCGGTAAGCATCGTATTGAAGGCCAGCGACACGAGCAGCAGAAAGGCGACGGTGATCACGACCCCGAACGAGAAGATGCGCTTGACGAGAAACACACGCAGCTGATTGTGTCGTGGATTGGGTTTGACACCCCATGCCTTGTTCAACGCGGCCTGCAGCTGTGCGAACGATGTGGTGGCGCCAAACACCAAGGCTGCAATGGAGAGGACGGTGGCGATCGTGGCAGAGCCGCTGGCCAGGTGGGCATTGCCGATGATGGTCGTCATCTGGTCGGCGCCGCTGTTGCCGATGAGGTTCCCGACTTCCTTCACGATGGCACGCTGCACCTCGACGGGATCGGCGATGCGGCCGATGATCGTCAGCAACAGTGTCAGCAGGGCGGGCAGTGAAAAGAAGGAATAGAACGAGAGCGCTGCGGCCATCGACGAGCAATCGTCGCTGAAGAAGGCGAGCACCGTGCCCCACAACAACTCGCCGAAGCCTTGAATGGTAGCAGCGAGGCCAGGCCGTTCCATCACGACGGCGGCCTCCTGGGCCTTGTCCACACTGGCGGCCTTCTGTTCGGCGGCCGGCGAATCAGTGATGGGAGTGGCGTCGTTGGTCATCCTGAATGATACGTGTGCTCATGACAACACGCCGCCAAGCCTGCATGATCGGCCAATCGTGCTCACGCTGTTCCGACGCCGGCGGTAGCGCAGCTATGGGGAGAGGGCTGCAGAAACGGACCGCGACGACTGCCGCGGTCCGTTCTGCCATGGCACTACACGCGTGGATTCTTGCCGGATACCATGCGTACGATCCACACGAGGAGTACGGCGCCCAGCGTCGCAATGACGATGGACCAGATCAGGCCTCCCGCCGCGAGCCCAAGCGCATTTGCGATGAATCCGCCGATCAAGCCACCCACGAGGCCGAGCACGAGATCCATCAGGATGCCGTAACCGGAGCCCTTCATGATCTTTCCAGCCAGGAAGCCGGCGATGATGCCGACAATGATCGTGATAATCCAGCCGTTGTTCATGAGATGTCAACCTCGATGGAGGGAGTGGAGCAGCGGACGTGTGCAAAGGTACGGTGCGCCCGCGGGAGAGCGAGCAGGCAAATCGCGCACCGGGGTCAGGATGTGCGGTTTGCATCCTGTCAGTGCGGCACTCGACTGGCGGCGCTCACGCGGTCGAGCCGGTGCATGTTCACGAACACCACCGATCCGTGTGTGCTTTCGTGCACTCGATCGGCATATGGAAGCTGTCTGGTCGCGACGACAATTCCGGCGTCCTGGTGACGTAGCCGACGTGGCATGGGTCACTGAGGGGGGAAAACAAAACCTGCCCATTCTTGACAACACGGATACGACGCGGTAACAAGTAGTGCTTGCGGGCCGGCCACGCGATGCTGCCGGGCACCCGTACGAATGAAAATGACCGTCCCCAACCCTCTTCCGGGGATAACCCCCGGCCCCCCGCCGTGCAATTTGTCCTGCTGGTGAACAAACTTGCCGGTTTCCTGCCGCCCACCCCGGTCACACCCTTGAAGCGCTGATGTCGGAGGGGTAGTCCCCGCCTGCAGCGCTTTCGCGTAGCCGAAATTGTACCCGCTCCACATGCTGGCTCGACGCTCGTCAGTACCTGAGTACAACACGCATGCCCCACTTGGAGGAGTTCAATGAAGACGAAGTTGCCAGAACGGCGGTCATTCTGGAGCAGTCCCGCGCGCGGTTTACGCACAGCATGGCTGAGCCTTGTTCTTGCGCTGGGGGTAAGCGGTACGGCACTGGCGCAGCAGGTCACGGTTTCGGGCACGGTGAGGAATGCCGCTGGGGCCCCACTTGCGGGCGTACTCGTACGTCTCTCGGGAACCGACACGCGTTCGACGACCAACACGAATGGCCGGTATGTGATCACCGCGCCCG
>JACMOE010000446.1 GCA_014378185.1 Gemmatimonadaceae bacterium
CTCCTGGCCACGCGCGGGCTTGTATTTCCGGCCGCCTGACGTCACCCGGCCCGGCTCCGCCCTTCTCCCTCCATGCTCCCGTACTTCACGCAGTACATCGCACTCGGCGATTCGATGTCCATCGATCTCTTTCCTGCGCTCGACGCCGGGGAGATCGACATTGCCGTGGCGCTCGAGCGCGATCCGACGGTGGGCAAGGTGGCGCCCATCGGCGCGGCGTCGCTGCTGTACCAGAATGATGACGCGCGCTGGTCCGACGACCAGGGCGACGACCTGGTGTCGCGCTACCCCGGCATCGCCCTGCAGAATTTCGCGAGCGACGCCGCCACCATCGGCGATGTATTCGGCGAGCAGCTCGTCCAGCTCGGCGAGAGCGACGAGCACGCGCTGGTGACGCTCACCGTGGGCGGGAACGACCTGCTCAGCGCATTTGCCAACCGGCCGCGCGCGTCGCTGCTCGAGCGCATCGCGAACGATGTGGCCGAGGCCTACGAGTTTCTCCTGGATGCGATCCGGCGAGCGCGGCCGAATGCGATCATCCTGCTCACGACGATCTACGACCCGTCGGACCGCTCGGGCCGCATTCCCGGTGTGCTCGAAGAGGCGGGGGTATTACCGCTGGAGGTGCTGGAGGGTATGAACGCCAGCATCGTGGCGCTGGCGGACGGAACGCCCAACTGCGCCGTGGCCGACGTGTATACGCACTTCATCGGGCATGGAGCGAGTGCGCCGGAGGCAGAGCGGTGGTACTGGCGTCGCTCACTCGTGGAGCCGAACGCCAGGGGCGCCCACGAGATCCGTCGTGTGTGGCGCGACGCCATCGACAGGGCGGACTCCGACGACCCTGGCGCGTGATCGCCGGATTGCTGCTCGCCGCGGGTCGCAGCAGGCGGTTCGGTGCAGACAAGCTCTGCGCCAAACTGGACGGCAAGGCCGTCATCCGGTGGAGCATGGCTGCGTTATCGCCGCTGGACTCCGTGTACGTGGTGATTGCGCCGGGCGCGGACGCCGTGACGCAGGCCCTGTCGCGGCTCGACGTGCGCTTCGTCGTGAATCTCGGTCGCGACGAAGGCATGGCGAGTTCCATCCGTGCGGGCATCGCCGCCCTCCCCGCTGACGTGGCGGCCGTGGTGATCGCGCTGGGCGACCAGCCGCGTGGTTCACCTGCCGTGACGCGTGCGCTCGTCGATCGCTGGCATGCGGGAGACGTCGCCGCCGTCGTGCCGTCCTACCTGGACGGACGCGGTCATCCGGTGCTGTTCGGCCGCGCGTGCTTTCCCGCCCTGCTCGCGCTGCGCGGCGACGTGGGCGCGCGCGGTGTGCTCGAGGAACTGGGCGAGCGTGCCGCGACGGTCGAGGTGCCCGCCGCCATGCCGGTTGATGTGGACACGCCCGAGGCGCTCGCCGTGTTGCAGGAGCCGCGGCGCGATTCCTGAAGGGGATGTGTTCACCCTCAACACGGAGCGACAGATGGCAGCGTGCGACATGTGCGGCAACGAGTACGACAAGGCGTTCACCGTGACGATGAATGGGAAGACGCACACGTTCGACGCCTTCGAATGCGCCATCCACATGCTTGCACCGACCTGCGCGCATTGTGGATGCCGTATCGTGGGACACGGCATCGAGGGCGCCGGCGCCTTCTACTGCTGTGCGCATTGCGCGCACGTGTCAGGGCTGACGGGCGTGGAAGACCGGGCGCGCTGAGCGCGCGGGGCGCTTGCGTGGCGCCGCCCACCACGGCAGCTTCGAGGATCTCTTCCTCCCGCGCGATGCACCCTCGGCTCACTGAACTGCTCGATTACCTCGATGTCACGCGTGCCTCGGTTCTCGGCGCCGCGTCGATGGTTCCACGGGAGCGTTGGGGCGTTCGGCCGGCGCCCAATCGTTGGTGCGTGGCCGAGATCTGCTGGCACTTGCAGCGGGTGGAATCGGGGGTCGCGAAACTCATTCGCAAGCGGGCCACCGAAGCCCGTGCGGCCGGACATCCCGAGGAGCCAGCCGACAGCCCACTGCTTGGAACGCATGACCGGTTCGGCATCGTGGATCGCAACCGCCGTATCGACGCGCCTGCCGCTGTCACGCCCCAGGACGTGCCGTCGGCGGAGGATGCCCAGCGGCTGCTCGCAGAATCGCGCGCGATGCTCCGATCCGCTATCGCCGAGGC
>JACMOE010000447.1 GCA_014378185.1 Gemmatimonadaceae bacterium
CACCCATGCGCGGGTGCTCGCCCGTGTGCGCGCCGAGGTCGATGCGCTGGAGTGCTTCGCGAATGCCGGCGAAGGCCGCGTCGCCGGCAACGTCAACTGGTGCGACGAAGGTGATGACGCAGCGGTTGTGGCTCGCGTCGGCGCTGGCGTCCAGCACGTGCACACCGGCAACGGCGGCAATCGCGTCGCGGATGGCGGTAACGACTTCCGGGCGCCGGCCCTCGGAGAAATTCGGAACGCATTCGACGAGCTTCATGGAACAGCCGGGGACGAGGGACGGGGGATGGGTGGGCCGTTCAAACCTTACCCTAGAACTTGCATCATCCACGCGTGCATCGCGGGATTGGCGGCCAGAATGGACGTCTCCGCCACCGGGCAGGGCAGGCCCTCCATGGTGGTGACGATCCCGCCGGCTTCCTGCACCATCAACAGGCCGGCGGCCAGGTCCCATGGCATGAGGCGCAGCTCGAAGAAGGCATCGTAGCGCCCGCAAGCCACGTCGGCGAGGTCAAGGGCGGCGGCGCCGTTGCGGCGGATGCCGGATGTCGCGCGCATGACGGCCGGCAGCATGGGGACATAGCGCTCGATTTCCTCCTCGCGCGAAAAGGGAAATCCGGTGGCGATGAGCGCACGGTGCGGCTCCGTGGTAGTGCTCACGTGCATTGCCTCGCCGGCACGACGAGCCCCGCCGCCTCGCGTGGCCGTGAACAGTTCTCCCGTGGCGGCGTTGATGATGGCGCCCGCGACCACGACGCCATCGACGAGCGCCGCGATGGACACCGCGTACCACGGCACGCCGTGCAGGAAATTGGTGGTGCCGTCGAGGGGATCGGCCACGAACACCAGGCCGGTGGTCGCAGTGGCGTCGGGGGAGCCCTCTTCCGCGAGGAGCGTCGCGTCCGGATGGTGCGCCGCGATCACCGCGGCAAGCGCGACCTCGCTCGCGCGGTCCACGTCGCTCACGAAATCGAACGTGCTCTTGGACTCCCAGGTGAGCGACGAACGTCGTGTCGCGCCCTCGCGAATCACGTCGGCCGAACGAGCCGCTGCGGCGACGCATGTGGCGAGCAACGCACGATGATTTCCTTGCCCAGTCTCCGACGCGTTCATTACGTTCTCCGGATGGCACGCATATTCAGTGGGATCCAGCCGTCCGGCGAGCTCCACATCGGGAACTACCTCGGTGCGGTGAAGAACTGGGTTGCCCTGCAGGGAACGGCGGAATCGTTCTTCTGCATCGTGGACTATCACGCGATCATCGTGCAGTACGACCCCGCGGACCTGCGGGTGCGCCGCCGCGAAATGGCGCTGGGACTGCTTGCCGCCGGACTCGACCCCGACCGCTGCAGCGTGTTCGTGCAGTCCGATGTGCCTGAACATACCGAGCTCGCGTGGATCTTCAACACCGTCACGCCACTGGGTGAGCTGGAACGCCAGACCCAGTTCAAGGACAAGTCGCAGCGCATGGAGAGCGTGAATGCGGGGCTGCTCAACTACCCGATTCTCCAGGCCGCCGACATCCTGCTCTACCTGGCCGATACCGTGCCCGTGGGGGAGGACCAGGTGCAGCACCTGGAGCTCTCTCGCGTGATCGCGCGTCGCTGGAACGCGACCTTCTCACCCGACGTGGATTTCTTTCCGGAGCCCAGGGCGCTGCTCACCCCCACGCGCCGCATCATGGGCCTGGACGGCTCCGGCAAGATGTCCAAGTCCACCGGCAACACCATCGGGCTGCTGGAGTCGAAAGACGAGATCTGGGCCAAGCTGCGGCCGGCGATGACCGATCCCAAGCGGATCAAGAAGACCGACCCCGGTACGCCCGAGGTGTGCAACATCTATCACCTGCACAAGGCGTTCAGTCCCCCCGCCACGGTGGAGCACGTGGCGGCACA
>JACMOE010000448.1 GCA_014378185.1 Gemmatimonadaceae bacterium
GCCATGGGATCGCGAGGCGGTGCTGGCATCCGTTCGCCGTACGGGCCGTTGCCTCATCGTGCACGAGGACACGACGACGGCGGGCTTCGGTGCGGAGATAGCGGCCGTGCTGGGGCGCGAGGCGTTCTGGTTTCTCGATGCGCCGGTGGAGCGGCTCACGGTGGAGGATGTGCCGATGCCGTATCATCCGGTGCTACTTCAGGCGGTGCTGCCCTCGGCGGAGATGATTGCGGCGAGGATTGGGGCTATCCTGGCGGTTTAAGGGCGTCGGAAGGGCGTGTGAAGGTGCGTTTGGCGGAGGGAGCGCGAATCTACGCGAATCATTCGAATCAGCGCGAATCGTTCCATGGCGATTCCAGTTGTCGCGGTCCGATTCGCGTGGATTCGCAGGATTCGTTTGATTCGCGTTCGCTCCGCCCAACGCTGCATCGAACGTTTTTCCAAACGCCAATCCCCCACTTGACGACCACGCCCGGATTGCCTAAACTCGCAATTGCACCAGGACTTCCTCAACGGAGCACATTCATGCGCCACGCAGTCTCTCCTGTCACCCCTGACGCCATCGGTCGCTCGGCGGACTTCGGTCCGGCCGCGACGCGTGACGTCATGGTCGACCGGGCAGTACGCGCAGGCGCGGTTTCGATGTAGCGGCACGGCCGCACTCGATTCCTGGAGCGATACACTCGCCCCGCCTGCGCAGCCCCGCAGGCGGGGCATTCCTTTTTCTCCTCACTCCAGGACCACATGAGTAGTACAGCAGAAATATTGAGTCCACCAAACGAAGCGACGCCGTCGGTCTGGTCGGCGATTCGCGAGGCGCTGTCGGGCGCGCACGGACGGGACTTTACCGAAGGTCCAATCGGGCGCGCGATCTTCATCCTCGCGGTGCCGATGGTGCTCGAGATGTGCATGGAAAGCATTTTTGCCATCGTGGATGTGTTCGTCGTCGCGCACCTGGGCTCCGATGCCGTCGCGACGGTGGGGCTCACCGAATCGTTCATGACCATCCTTTACGCGCTCTCGATGGGATTGAGCATCGGCGCGGGAGCGATGATTGCGCGGCGCATCGGGGAGAAGGACGCTGACGGCGCCGCGCACACGGCGGCGCAGGTGTTGTTGTTCGGGCTGGGAGTGTCACTCGCCATCGGCGTGCTGGGCGCGATCCTGGCGCCGCAGTTGCTGCGGCTGATGGGGGCGTCGCCCGGCGTGCTCGCCAACGTGGCGTTCACGCGCATCCTGCTCGGCTGCAACGCCAGCGTGGTGATGCTTTACCTGGTGAATGCGGTGTTCCGCAGTGCGGGGGACGCCGCGATCGCGATGCGCGTGCTCTGGCTGGCGAATGCGATCAACATCATCCTGGCGCCGACGCTGGTGTTTGGATGGGGTCCGTTCCCGAAGATGGGCATCGTGGGCGCCGCGGTGGCCACGACGATCGGGCGAGGCACCGGTGCGCTGTTCGCGATCAGCCGGCTGTTCCGCGACGGTTCGCGCATTCGCATCCGTCGCCCGCACTTCGCGCTCGACCCGGTATTGATCGGGCGGGTGGTGAACCTTTCGTCGGCGGCCACGTTCCAGGTGTTCATCGGCATGGCGAGCTGGATCGGGCTGGTCCGGATCCTGGCCGGCTTCGGGAGCGACGCGCTGGCGGGTTACACCATCGGCATGCGCATCGTGATTTTCGCGTTGCTGCCCTCGTTCGGCCTGGCCAACGCCGCGGCGACGATGGTGGGCCAGGCGCTCGGTGCGGGGAAGCCGGATCGCGCCGAGCGGGCGGTGTGGACGGCGGGCCGTTACAGCGCGGTGTTTCTGGGGCTGGTGGGGCTGCTCTTCGTGATCTTTGCACGACCCGTCGTCGGCTTGTTCTCGCAGGATCCTGGCGTTGCCGGCTACGGAACGGCGGCACTGCGGACCGTGGCGTGCGGCTTCCTGTTCTACGCGTATGGCATGACGATCACGCAGTCGTTCAACGGCGCCGGCGACACGCGGACGCCGACCTACATCAACCTGGGCGTGTTCTGGTTGTTCGAGATTCCGCTCGCGTGGGTGTTGGCCAACACCGTGGGCATGGGGCCGCAGGGGGTTTTCCTTGCGGCCACGTGCGCCTTTTCACTGCTGGCGGTGGTGAGTGCGGTGTTGTTTCGGCAGGGGCGGTGGAAGACGCGGGTGGTGTGATCTTTGAAAGCGTTTTAGAGGGCGTTGGACGGGGGAAACGCGAATCCACGCGAATCCCCCGAATCCACACGAATCAACTGCCGCGCGAGAACACCATTCTGTGAAAGGAGGCGTCGGGGCCGAAATGGAGAAGCAGGCCGATTTCCTGGTTCGTGCCGCGAAGATAGTGCAGCAACTGTCGCTTGTCGGCATCGACCAGGCATCGGGAGGCCTTCACTTCGACGACCACGCGCGCGGCGACCAGGAAGTCAGCGCGATACATGCCCACCAGACGGCTCTTGTATCGGACTTCAAGCGAGTGCTCTCGCACATACGGAATACCTCGTTCCATGAACTCGATTTCAAGCGCACTGGCATAGACACTCTCGAGGAAACCGTAGCGAAGCTCGTTATAGACGGCATAGAAAGCCCCGATGATCTCGTTGGTGCCGTCGGCAAATGTGTGCTTCGGCGCATCTGGTGTCCCATCTGGAGGATTCGCGTGGATTCGCATGATTCGAAGGATTCGCGTTCCCCCCGCACAACGCCCCATCGAACGCCCTCGAGCCCAACCAATCAACTCCTATATGGCCTTGAACTCCTCGAACGGCTGTCCACACGCCCGACACCAGCACACCGACTTGCACGCCGTTGACCCGAACTCGCTCCGCACTTCCGTCTCACGCGAATCACAGTAGGGACACTGCGCCGAGGGCCGCGCGCGCATCAGCTGCACGAGGTCGCCATCCGGTGATGCCGCGCGGCCCGGCGGCGCGATGCCATACGCCTTGAGCTTCGCCCGCGCCTCGACGGGAATCCAGTCGCTTGTCCAGGCGGGGCTGTAAGTCGTTGCCACCTGCACCTCCGCGATACCCGCCGCCTGGAGCGCAGACACGATGTCCTGCTCGATGACGCGAATGGCGGGACAGCCGGAATACGTGGGCGTGACGGTCACGCGTACCGATCCGTCGTCACCGATGGTCACGTCGCGCACGATGCCAAGCTCGCGAACGCTGAGCACCGGCACCTCGGGGTCCATCACACCGTCAAGGATAGCCAGCACGTCGTCCCGCGTGAACAGCGCGCGAGCTACCACGTGGCGCCCGGATGCGATCGCGCCACGATCTGCATCTCGGCCAGCATGTGCCCCAGGTGCTCCGTGTGCGCGCCAGTGCGGCCGCCGCGCATCCTTGGCGCACGCACGACATCGTGCGGCAACGTCAGCGTCGCGCGCGCGATCACGTCGCGCACCAGCGAGGACCATTGCGGCTCCAGCGTTGCCATGTCCGGCACGGTGCCCTCACCGACGAGCGCGGCATCGACGTCGTCTACGGCAAACAGCTCGGGCGTGAACCGCCACAGGTCGTCCACCGCCTTCTGTACCCGGCGATGGCTCTCCTCGGTACCATCGCCCAGCTTGAGCATCCACTCGCCGCTATGCCGCACGTGGTACTTCGCCTCCTTCAGCGACTTGGCGGCGATGGCAGCGAGCGACGCATTCGTGCTGCGCGACAGCGCATCCAGCAGCACCACGGCATGTACGTCGAAGAAGAACTGGCGCGCCGTGGTGAACGCGAAGTCGCCCCTGGGCAGCTCCACCATGTGACAGTTCCGGAAATCGACGACCTCACGAAAGTAGGCCAGCGCATCCTCATCGCGGCCCTTCCCTTCCACTTCGCCCGCGAAGCGAAGGAACATGGTCGCCTGGCCGAGCAGGTCCAGCGCGATGTTCGACGTCGCAATGTCCTCTTCGAGGATGGGGCCGTGACCGCACCACTCACTGAGACGGTGGCCGAGCACGAGCCGATCGTCGCCGAGCCGCAGGAGGTATTCAAACAGGGCGATGGGCGCCTCACGCGGCGCAGGCACTACCGAGGGAGGCGTCATACGCCGCGGACGCCGCGCGGCACCTTGTAGAACTGCGGATGGCGATACGCCTTGTCCGCACCGGGATCAAAGAACGGGCCGTTGTCGCCC
>JACMOE010000449.1 GCA_014378185.1 Gemmatimonadaceae bacterium
CGCGAGTTCGCCGTCGCCAAGAAAGACGCGATGGCGGCGCGCGGCGCGCTGGAGAATCGCAAGACGGTCGAGCGCGCGAAGGGGATCCTCATGCGTCGCACCGGATCGTCGGAGCAGGAGGCCTACCGGATCCTGCAGCGTACCTCCCAGGATCGCTCGGTGCCGATGGTGGAGATCGCCCGCGCCGTGCTGGCGAGCGAGCCCGGGCTCCAGGAGAACGCCAAGGACGCAGGCTGAAACTACCGCTCGGCAACGGCCGCTCGAGCAGGCCCCAGAGTAAATAAAATGTGGGATGACGGCGTGAACTTCGGATTGATTCGTACTGGCGTACGACTCACTCCGCACTTGGCCCAATAAAACACTTTGGGGGTGCGCATCGATGTTGGATGCGCACCCCCACCGTTCTTGTCGTTCCGACTCTGCCTCATGGCGCCGTCGCGCCACTCGGAATCGATCCGAAGTTTGCGCAGTCATCCCACATATTATTTGCCGAGGGGCTGGCCCGAGCGGCTCGACTCAAGCGCCAGCCGCCCTCGGCGCCACGTAATTCCCAAGGTCGCGGCCCAGGAAGATGGTGAACAGCACCAGCGCCGAGGATAGCAGAAAGGGCAGCGGCAGGTGCCAGTCGAACAGCAGGCCGAACAGGATCGGAAAAGCCACGCGTGCCGTCCCGCCGAAGGTCTGCTGCACCCCCATGTAGAGCCCGCGTTCATGGCTCGCGATGACCTTGGACAGCAGTGCCGTCACACACGGGAAGGTGAACGCCGTGCCCAATGGGAGGAGCGCCACGGCGAGGGCGAGCGGCAGAAAGGGCAGCAGCGACACCGCGCCCGCCGGGAGCAGTGCGCCGAACATGGCGCTCACGCGCTCGGGATCGTGCAGGGGGCGAATGAATGCCATGGCCGCGATCCCCGTCGCGAGCAGTGTCGAACCGATGCGCGACAGCCGAGCTTCGCCGAATCGGTCCACCATGCGCCCGAGAATGAACACGCGCGTCAGCACGCTGATCACGCCGGTGTACGCGAAGAAGAAGCCGATCGTCTTCGCCGTCACGCCGAACCGCGACGAGAGATAGAGCGCGAGCATCGACGTCACGCCCTGGAAGGCACCCATCGCGATGGCGTAGATCCAGATCAAGCGCGACGCGGGATCGCCGGAGTGACTGACGACGTGCATCACCGCGTCGCGCGTACGGGTGCGCGCCACTGTGCCGGCCTTGGACGCGGCCGCCTCCACCATGTCGCGCGATTCGTTCAGATACCGCCACGCGAACGCCACGTTCACCACGCACAATCCCGCGGCGAAGAGGCCGGGCCCCCGCGGTCCCCAATTGCTCGTCAACGATCCGAGCACCGGGCCGATGGCGACACCGGCATTCGTGGCGGCCGAGAGCCAGCCCAGTGCCTTGGTGCGCTCCTCGGGCAGGGTGGAATCGGCGACGTACGCCTGGATCACGCTGACCGTGCCGCCGCCCGCGCCCTGAACCAGACGGGAGAGGAAGAGGAACACCAGCGCGTGCTTGAAGTCGAGCGCGAAGGCGAAGATCACGTAGGCAATCGCCGACGCACTGAGCCCCACGATCAGCGCAGGGCGTCGGCCGTACGCATCCGAGAACCGGCCCCACATGGGAGCCGTGATCAGCTGCGCCACCGCGAACGAGCTCACCAACATGCCCACCACCAGCCCACCCTGTCCCAACGACTTCGCGTAGAAGGGCAGAATGGGGAGCACCATCAGCAGCCCCACCATGTCGATGAAGGCCGTGATCATCAGGATCCACAGCTTCCGCGTCTCGCCCGCCTTCATCGTGCGCCGCTACCGGTCGTCGTGTCCGCCCTGCCGACCACCGGCGTCATTCGACGGTCGGCTTTCCGAGTGCGGCTGGTCCCACGGCCCGGCCGACGATGCCGGCGAGGGCAATGATCGTGAGCAGGTAGGGAATCATCTCGACGAACTGGCTCGGAATGGCCTGCGTTCCCTGCAGCTGGATCTGCAGCGTCTCCGCAGCGGCGAAGAGCAGGCACGCCAACCCGGCGCGAAGCGGATCCCACCGGCCGAAGATCGTTGCGGCGAGCGCGATGAAGCCGCGTCCCGCGGTCATGCCATCGGTGAACTGGTGCTGGTCCAGCGCGAGGTAGGCACCTCCCAGACCGGCGACCATTCCGCTCGCCACCACGGCCATGTAGCGCACACGCGCCACCGGAACGCCGACGGACGCCGCTGCCGCCGGATGCTCGCCCACGGCGCGCACGCGGAGACCAAACGGCGTACGGTACAAGACCCACGCCACGAGCGGAATGACCAGCAGACCAGCCCAGACGAGTGGATTCTGCGCGAGCGCAGCGAAGCCGGTGCCGCTGCCCTTCACACTGAAACCCGGTACACGCGGCGAGTTGGACGAGCTGTCGAAGAAGAGACGCAGGAAGAAACGCGTGAGACCGATCGCGAGCAGGTTGATCGCGATGCCCACCACCACCTGGTCGGCACGAAAGCGGATCGTGCTCGTGGCATATAGCAGCGCGAGCAGCGCGCCGCCGAGCACCGCGGCCACCACGCCGACCCACGGCGCACCGGCCGCATAGCTGCCCACCGCCGCACAGAAGGCGCCGCCGAGCATGTATCCCTCGAGCGTCAGTCCGATGAGGCCGGCGCGCTCGCTCAGCACGCCGCCCGCCGCG
>JACMOE010000450.1 GCA_014378185.1 Gemmatimonadaceae bacterium
GATGGTGGCGCCGCCGTTGAAGATCGACATGCCGAACGCACGCTCGCGCACCGGAAACCACTCGGCCACCGCCTTTGCCGCGCCAGGCCAGTTGCCCGCTTCGCCGATGCCGAGGATGAACCGGAACAGACCCAGCTGGATGACGTTGCGCGCCGTGGCGTGCAGCATGGACGCGACGGTCCAGATGCCCACGAAGAGCATGAAGCCGCGGCGCACACCGATGCGGTCGAGAATCTTGCCCGATACCGCTTGCGAGATGGTGTAGCCGAGCAGGAAGATCGTCACGACGCGGGCGTACGAGACGTTGCTCATCCCGAACTCTTCGCGGATCGTCGGCCCCAGCACCGAGAGCGTCTGCCGGTCGATGTAGTTGATGATCGTGACGAGGCAGATCATGCCCACGATCCACCAGCGGAGCCCCTTCACCGGCCGCTTCATCGACTGCGTCATCAGCTCGTCGCCGTCAGGAAGTCGGCGCGCGCCGGCGTGAATGTGTCCACGAGCATGCCGGCGGTGAGCGCTCGTACGCCATGGGGCACCTCGGCGATGGCGAAGAAGCAGTCGCCCTGGTCGAGCTGCTGAACCTCTTCACCAACGGTGACCTCGAACCGGCCAGCCGCCACGTACGTCGCCTGCCTGTGCGGATGGTGGTGCAGTGCACCCGTCGCCCCCGCGTCGAATGCCACACGCACCATCATCAGGTCGTCTCCGTAGCCGAGAATCTGACGGCGCACCCCCACGCCGGCCACCTCCCACTCGGCCTCGGTTCCTCGCACGAACGGCGCGCTGGCGCTCATCACGTGAACCAGAGTCCGCCGTTGATCTCCATCGACTCGCCAGTGATGTATGCCGATGCATCGGAGGCGAGAAACAACACCGCGTTGGCGACGTCTTCGGGGGTTCCTTCGCGCCCGATGCTCGTCCGTGATGCAACCATCTTCCGCACTTCGGCTGACGTGAAGGTGTCGTGGAAGGTCGTGTCGATCATTCCGGGCGAGACGCAGTTCACGCGGATCCTTCGCGGCGCCAGCTCCTTGGACAGGCCGCGGGTGAGCGTGAGCACGGCGCCCTTTGCCGCAGAGTAGGCGAGCCCTCCTCCCCCGCCGCCGTCGCGCGCGGCAAGCGACGCGATATTCACGATCGCCGAGCCTTCGCCCAGATGCGGCAGCGCCGCCTGAGTGACGAGGAAGACGCTCTTCAGGTTGAGCGCCATCACCTGGTCCCAGAACGCTTCGTCCATCTCGGCGAGCTTCTTCCGGGCGAGTAGACCGCCCGCGTTGTTCACGAGCACGTGGATGCTGTCGCCGAACGCCGCGCGCGTCGCTTCGATGAGCGTCGTCGCGCCGGCGCCTGTGGAAACGTCGGCCTGCACGGCGATGGCACGCCCGCCACTCCCCGTGATCTCCGCCACCAGCGCATTCGCCGCAGCCGCGCTGCTGTGATAGTTGATGACCACCGATGCGCCCGACTCCACCAGCTTGAGCACGATCGCCCGGCCGATGTCACGCGCGCCGCCAGTGACGATGGCGACCTTCCCGCTCAGATCGATCTGCATCTTGGTTCCTGTTCAATATGGAAAATATGTTGCGACACTCAACTCGCGTTGGATGGACCAACGCACCTTGACCAGCCCCACCGACCCAGGGTGGTGAAACGATCACAGCGGACGAGGCGGATCACACGGATGAACTGCAACCACAAATGACTTGGGGTCAGCATTCGCACATCACTTCACCGGAGCTGTTCCGCTCCACAAATCCGCGTGATCGCCGTCAATCCGCACAATCGGTTCATCAAGTCAGTTGACCTTCACGTTGTTCGATGACGCTGTCGCCGAGGCCAGATCGTTACTGGACCCCGCGCACTTCGAAGTTGCCCGTCCACGACTGGCCGCCAATCGTATGGCGCGCCGTCGTCGATGCGGGACCATTGGCCACCATGACGGTCCACTTCAGTCCACCGGTGGCGGTCACCTCCACCACCGAGCCCTCGGCGTTCGAATCCAGCACGCGCACGCTCTGTACCCGTCCGCGCGCTTCGATCGAGCGCTCCTGCGGCTCGCTGAAGTAGCCGTGGGGTTCGATGACGGTCGCGAACAGGGCGTTGGCGCCTCGGCGCCGCACCACAAACAGCGGCTCCGAGATCAGGTTGAAATTGGGATCGTTCGCTCCGGTTCGCGCGAAGATCAGCTCCGTGCCCGGGGCGCCGGCGGTCGTGGAGGAGTAGTACCGGTTGCCGTCCACCCACGTCACCTTCACCGCGCTGTCGCTGCGGCCGCTGCCCTCTCGCCACAGGTGCTCGTACCCGAACTTCGTGCCGAGCGGCTCCTGGCGGACGGTGGCTGCATCGTACTTCACGTTGGTCGTCACGAGCTGCCCACGGAAGTGGATCGGATAGTCGTAGCCGTGATCCGCGACACTCGTCAGACGGTAGAGGACCACCACGGCGGGAGACGGC
>JACMOE010000451.1 GCA_014378185.1 Gemmatimonadaceae bacterium
CCATTTCTGTTCACATCGTCGCCGCCACCGTCACCGTCAACGGGGTCTCATGCCCTGGCGGCGTGGATGTCCTGATCACCGGGCCGTCGCCCTCGGCCCAGCCCGTCTCCACGGGTACGGCGTGCGGGCGTACCGGCGCCGTGGCGCTGCCCTGATTCATTTGCTTCTGGATTGGGTGGACGGCGGGAAAAGTCTTGCGAGCATGAGGGCTCATCTGGCAACCCCACTGCCGTCTGGGTGCGCTGGCCCGGCGGCGCACAGGCCCGGTGGGAGTGGCGCCTGCCGCGCGCGAGGTGACGGTGGCGCGCTGAGCACTGGCGATGAGTCCCCCAGTTGCGCTGAACCCCTGCCATAGTGGCCCCCGACTTGCCTGCTGTAGTGTCGGCCGTGGCGGTGGCTTGCCGTTGGACGTGTACGCAGGAGAGTATTCAGTGCAGACTGGTGACGCTGGACTTCCACCCATCCTGGTGGTTGACGACAATCACGACAACGCGGAGATCATCCGGCAGTATCTGGAGATCCGCGGTTATCCTATCAGTGTCGCATATAACGGTGACGAGGCGCTGGCCCTGTTCGAGACAGTCAAGCCGGCACTCGTGCTGCTCGACGTGATGATGCCCGGCAGGGACGGATGGGAAGTGTGTCGCCTCATGAAGCAGCATCCGGTGCTGGGCAAGACCGTGCGCATCATCATGGTCACGGCGCTGGATGCCTGGGAAGACAAACGAGAAGCGCTGCAGCTCGGCGCGGACGACTACGTGGAGAAGCCTTTTGACCTGCCGACGCTGGCCAAGACCGTGCAGCGCAATCTTGAACAAATGCGCGTCGTTTCCTGAGGCCGTCGCGGGACAGCACGACGACGAGTTCCGCCAATGAGCGAGTCGATTCTTCTCACGGATTCCGACGACCCGGCGATCCCCGCCGCCGCCCTGCTCCTTGACCGATGGCGTGCAGACCAGCGCGATCATGCGGACCTCGCGGCGGTAATCGGCGAGCCCGGGGTGCGGGCGATGCTTGTTGTCACAAGGGATCCAGTCGAGCTCCGCGCGAGCATCGAGGCGGCCCACGCCCGGGGATTGCCCGTCATCGTGGGATGCGGCGACGAAAAGGCGCGCCGACGCGCTGTCGAGCTGCGTGCCGAAGAATGGTTCCTCCTGCCCGCCACGCCGGAAGAGATCGCCGCACGGGTCTGGTCCGCGCTCGCGAGAGCCGCCTCGACGGGCGCTGCCGCCGCCGAACGGGCGGACAAGACAGAGCTCGAGAACATGCTGCACGACTCGCTCACTGGATTACCCACGCTCCCGGTCGTGATCGAACGGTCGCGAGCGCTGTTCAAGAAACGGGGCGAGCTCGTAGTACTGTACCTCAATTTTGTGCGGTACTCGAAGATCGAGGAAATCTATGGGTGGGAAAAGCTCGACGCCGTACTGGAGACTACCGCGAGCGCCGTGCGTGACTTCCTGGACGACGACGACCTGCGCGAATCGCGCCTGATGGTGAGCTACAGCAACGACGACGACTTCATCTTCTTTCACGTCCCCGCCAGCGGCGTGGCGGCCGCGACGGACGGCGAAATCACCGAGATGGTGACGCGCCTCCAGCGGCACGTGGCGGCACAGATCGAGACCGCGCACGGCGAGGACATTGCCGCACTGTTCGACATCTACGTGGGACGCGCCCACCTCTACTACAATCCCAAGGTCCGGCTGGAGCGCCTGATCTACCGCGGCATCCGCGAGGCACAGAATGCCTCACGATCGCTCGAGCAACGCGAGCGTGCCCGCCGCGTGAACGACCTCAAGACGGCCATTCGCGATCGTGGCGTCTACGTGGACTACCATCCCATCGTGGTGGCCAGCACGCGCGAGATCTTCGGCTACGAGGCACTCGCGCGCGGCACGTTGCGCACGTTGCGCAGCCCCGAGGTGATGTTCGACGTGGCCGCCGAGGCGGACCTCATCTGGGAGCTCAGCCGATTGTGTCGCGAACGCGCCCTGGAAGGCATGAATACCAGGCTGGAAGAGGGACAGCTCCTCTTCCTCAACGTCGATCCGCACGACTTTGCCGACCCCGCGTTCTCGGAGAGCGAAGTGGCCGAGCCGTCGCGCGTCGTCATCGAGATCACGGAACGCACCGCCATCAAGGACTATCCCAAATTTCGTGAACGGCTCAAGGCCTTTCGCGAAAAAGGATTTCGCTTCGCCGTGGACGACGCCGGCAGTGGGTACGCCGGCCTGGGTTCCATCGCCAACCTCGAGCCGGACTTCATCAAGCTCGACATTTCCCTCATCACCGCCATCGACACCAACTTCATCAAGCAGAACCTGGTGCAGACGATGGTCCGCTTCGCGAACGACCACGGCGCCATGGTGATTGCCGAAGGCGTCGAACGCGCCGAGGAGTTCAAGATGGTGCAGGACCTCGGGGTGCATCTCGTGCAGGGGTTCTTCCTGCATCGGCCCCAGAGCGCATCCTCCCCCATCGTGAAATCCGTCGTCGTGCCCTGACGCATGTCGTCCTGAGCGCAGCGAAGAACCTGCTCTCGTTGTTGTTGAATCAATGCTGCTCGGTGCGGATGCCTACCCGAGCAGCTCGCGCACGAGCCGGTACGAGCGCTCCGCCGCGCCCAGGCCACGATGCACGACGCGAAGCGCCGCGTCTCCCGCTGCGGCACGATCGCTCGCCGAGCCGAGCCACCGTTCCAGTGCCACCAGCAGTGCCGCGCCATCCAGCACGCTCATCGCCGCATCGTCGTCCATGAGCAACGTCGCGTCGCGGCTCGCCTCGTGACGTGGGCCGAATACCACCGGTGCTCCAAATGCCGCTGGCTCGAGCACCGAATGCAGCCCCGCCGCGTGAAAGCCACCCCCCACGTAAGCCGCGGTCGCGAGCGCGTACAGGTCGCCCAGCACGCCCACCCGATCCACCAGGATCACGTCCGCCGTCTGCTCGGCAGGCGCGCCGAGTCGAGCGAGCGACGCCGCTTCGCCGTGCGCCCATCGCTCGATGGACGCGACGTGACCCGCCGTTGGCTCGTGCGGCGCGATGATGAGCCGTGCGCCCGGCACGCGCGCGCGGACCCGCGACCAGGCGGGAAGCAGCACCGCGTCGTCGGCTGGCCACGTCGAGCCGGCAACGAGCGTTGGCCGACTGCCGGTCAACGAGTGCAGCAGCGTCGACCCCCCGTCAACCCGCCGCGCGCGAGCCCAGACCTGGTCGTAACGGGTATCACCAGTGATCGTCACGCGCGATGACGGCACACCCAGCGCAATCAACCGGTCCGCATCGTCCGCGCTGACGGCGCCCACCCGATCCAGCCGCGCATACGTGCTGCGCAACAGCGCCCCGGCCAATCCGCGTCGGCGGGACGAGCCGCGAGCCAGCGTCGCGCTGATGAGCCCCAGTCGCGTGCCGCGCTTCGCCGCTTCCCGAGCGAGCGTTGGCCACACGTCGAGCTTGCTGAAGACGAGGGCCGTTGGCGACAATGCCGCCAGCGCGGCACGCATGTCATGCGTGGCATCGAATGGCAGCACGTCACGAAAGTCCACCCGCAACCGCGCGGCAAACTCCCGCGCGCTCGGTGAAAAATAGGTGTACGCCAGCTGGACCCGATCATCCCGCTCGCGCACCAGGTCGATCACCGGGCGAGCCTGCAGTCCCTCACCGACACTCGGCGCGTGCATCCACAGGAGCGGCCGGGAGGAGTCTCGCGCAAAGGCCTCGAATCGAGGCAGCACACCGCGTCGCGCCGCGAACGTCCGGGCGAGCTTGGTGCCGTGCGTTGGCGCGAATGCTAC
>JACMOE010000452.1 GCA_014378185.1 Gemmatimonadaceae bacterium
CGGCGCCATCGCGCTGCGGCTGGGCGGCCCGGCCGATCTCGGCGCAGAGGGATATGAGTTGGTCATCAGCGCCGACTCCATTCGCCTCACCGCTGCCGGGCCGGCCGGATTGTACCACGGTGTGCAGACGCTGCGACAATTGCTCCCTGCCGGCATCGAGGCGCAGCAAAGCACGCACCGCATCGCAAGCGTGTTGACCGTGCCACCGGGCCGCATTGTCGACCGGCCGCGCTTTGCATGGCGTGGTGCCATGCTCGACGTGGCGCGCCACTTTTTCACCGTCGACGAGGTGCAGCAATACATCGAGGTGATGGCGCTCTACAAGCTCAACATGCTCCACCTGCACCTGTCCGACGACCAGGGCTGGCGCATCCAGATCGACTCGTGGCCAAAGCTCACGACCGTCGGCGCCACGACGCAGGTAGGCGGCGGGCCTGGCGGGTTCTTCACGAAACAGGACTACGCGACGCTCGTGCGGTACGCGAGCGATCGCTTCATCACCGTCGTGCCGGAGATCGACATGCCGGGGCACACCAATGCGGCCATTGCCGCATACCCGGAACTCGGCTGCAGCAAGCCCATGCCCGGACTCGGCGGCGGAACGCAGCCACCCGGGGTGTACACCGGCATCCAGGTGGGGTGGAGCACCTTCTGCCCTGACAGCGAGGTGACCTACCGCTTCGTGGATGACGTCATGCGCGAGCTCGCGCAAATGACGCCTGGTCCATACCTCCATATCGGCGGCGACGAGGTGCACGCATTGCCGCCTGCACAGTACGTGCGCTTCGTCGAGCGTGTGCAGAACATCGTGTACAAGTACGGAAAGACGATGGTGGGCTGGGAGGAGGTGGGCAATGCGCGCCTCCGGCCAACGACTCTCGCACAGCAGTGGAAGAGTGACAGCGTTTCGCCCGCAGTGCGGCAGGGAGCGTTGTTGATCCTGTCGCCAGCGACCAAGTCCTACCTCGACATGAAGTACACGCCGGCCACCGAGCTCGGTCTCGACTGGTCCGGCTTCGTGGAGTTACGCACCGCGTATGACTGGAATCCCGCCACCTACCTGAATGGCGTGTCGGAACGGGCGATTGCCGGCGTAGAAGCAGCCCTGTGGACGGAGACGGTGCAGAACATGACCGCGGCGCAGTTCCTCATCATGCCGCGACTGCCCGCGATCGCCGAGGTGGGCTGGAGTCCGGAGGCTGGACGAGACTGGGAGATGTTCCGCACCCGGCTCGCGGCGCATGCGGCGCGGTGGAGGCTGCTCGGCATCAATTACTACGCGTCACCGCAAGTGGCGTGGTGACGCTGCGGCCACGCCCGGGCGATTCTTTTTGAAATCGGCGAACGGTACGGCAACTGCAGCAACCGCCCGTTCTCTACGGTAACTGCATGACGAAGGTGCAGCTCACCTGTGCCGTATGTCATTCGGAATTGGATGACGCCTTCGCGCCCGGAATCGGCCACCGGCTGAACGGGTGGGAAATCGCGATCTGAGAAATCGCGATGAGAATGGACCAGGTCAGCTCTCCACGACGAGAATGCCGATGGAGCCCTTTTGACCATGTCCAAAGCCGTGATTGACGAAAGGAAACTCTCCGGGGACGTCGCACAGGACCTCGAAGCACATGCCCCCACCGGGTGCGACGTCCCATGTCTGTACGCCACGGATCGCTGAGCCTGGCGGTGCGCCGAGGTAGACCGTATCGAATTGTTCGCCCACCACGTGAAAATTGCATGGGTGCGTCGGCCCGGCATTCACCAGCCAGAACCGAACCCGCTCGCCGACCTTCACCCGGATGGGATCCTTGATGTACTGGTTGGGCCGCCCGTTGAAGGTCACGAAGTCAGGGAGCGTCGAGAGCATCTTGGGGTAGTCAAAGGCGCGGACGCCCTGCGACGCGTCAGAGAGATAGAACTCACTCTGTACGAGCACGAACTCCCTCGCCGCCGGCAGCGGCTCGCGGGGGGACACGATGATGGCGCCGTACATTCCCGAGCCGATGTGCATGAGCACCGGTGCAGTGCCGCAATGATACATGAAGGCGCCCGCGTACTTCGGCTTGAAGGTGTATGACACCGAGGCGCCCTTCACCACGGACCGGAACGCCTGCTTCGGGTCGATCTGCGCTGCGTGAAAGTCCATCGAGTGGGGCACCGCCGACTCGTTCGTCAGCGTGAACTCCACCGTGTCCCCGACGCGGCAGTGGACGATCGGGCCCGGAAGGTCGCCCTCGAACGTCCACGCGGCGACGACTGTGTCATCCGAGATTCGCACGGACGCTTCACGCGCGTGAAAGTGGAGCTTCAGCGTGCTGGAAGACGAGAGGGGAGGGAGCGCTGGATCATATCGGTGGAACGCCGTGGCCTGTGCTCCTGGCACCGTGCCGGGCGCCGCACTCGACAACGGCGCGACGTGGTTCAGTGAGGAATCCAGCCGGCTATCCGGATTCGACGGTAGATGGGTAGGTGACGCGTGCGGTGCGCTCGCTCCGGTGGCGGATGCCGCCTTGTCCGCCGCACTTCGTGCGTCGGGTTCGGTCCTCGAGCACCCCGCCGCAAGTGCAGGAAGGGCGATGCCGAATGCTGATGCCTTCGCCAGAAATGCACGCCGATCCGTTGGCACGGTGATGAGATCGGACAGGCGAGGGGGCTGCGGAAGCGGATCAGTCATGTGGGCGATTCGGTGAGGAGTTCTGGGGCGTTCGCGGTCACTTGCGAGCCTTCCGCCGACCCGGCGGATCGTGCGTGGACAACCGTAAGCAGGAACACACAGCCAATC
>JACMOE010000453.1 GCA_014378185.1 Gemmatimonadaceae bacterium
AGGCACTGATACTTTTCCCAGCCTCGCAGCTTTCGCCGACACGAACTATTGGCCAATCATCCATGTCACGAATGCCGTTGGTTCTATCTGGCCGTTGCCGCACCAGGGGCGCGGAATGCTTATCGTAGACGAAAACATGGACATTTCCGGGAACAACCAGTGGTATGGCATTATCCTCGTGGGCGGGAAGCTCACATCGAACGGCAACAATGTGTCGGAGGGCGCCACACTGAGTGGGCTCAACGCGCTGACGGGCACACGTCCCTCGCCGTCCACCGCGGATGATGCCACCGCGAATGGGACGAAGAGCTACGTCTATGATTCATGCTCCGTGGCCAAGGCTACCTCGGCATTCGCACGCTACACCATGATGCCGAATACCTGGATGGACAACCTGCCCGGGTACTAGGCGATGTCGTCCTGAACGTAGTGAAGGACCTGCTTTTTGCCCGGTGGCAAGCAGGTCCTTCGCTTTGCTCAGGACGACAAGTCGCCCTTCCACGCTCGTCAGCCGACTTTCGTGGCGTAGGCGCTCGCGTCGAGCAATGCGGCCTTATCCGACGCATCCGTCAGGCGCATCTTCACCATCCAGCCATCGCCATATGGACTGCTGTTGACGAGCGCGGGCTCCGCGTCGAGGCGCGCGTTGATTTCCAGCACCTCACCGCTCACCGGCGCATAGAGCTCCGACACGGCCTTCACCGCTTCGATCGTGCCGAACACGTCGTGCTTCTTGAACGTGGCACCCACCTTCGGCAGTTCGATGAACACGATGTCGCCGAGCTCGCCCTGCGCGAAGTCGGTGATGCCGATGTACATGACGTCGGCCTCGCCAGCGGGCTTGAGGTACTCGTGGTCCTCCGTATACAGCAGGTCCTTTGGAATATCGGACACGGCGGCGCTCCAGGCTGGGTCAGTGGTGAATGGGTGTCAGTCGCGGCACGATGAGGAACCTAGCGAACAACGGTTCAGCTGTGCGCGGCTTGAAGCGAGTTCGCTCCGCCGGCGCCCGCCTGGGCCGCCTCGGCCTGTAGCGCAGCCCACACCTGCGCCACGCGCGCGTCCAGCTGTCCGAGCGTGCCATCGTTGTCGATCACGTGGTCTGCGCGCGCGCGCTTGAGCTCGGCCGGCATTTGCGCGACGATCATGTCCATCGCCTCCGTTTCGCGCAAGCTGCGTTCGCGCACCAGCCGTTCCAGCCGCACGGGGCGCGGGGCATCGACGAGGACGATGCGGTCGAAGTCGTCCGTCATGCGGCGCTCGAAGAGCAAGGGGATGTCGCAGACCACCAGCTGATCGCCGCGCAGGCGCGCCTGCTCCACGAGCACGGCCCGCATGCGCTCCACTTCGGGATGCACGATGGAGTTGAGCTGTTCGAGTTCGGCCTGCTCGCTGAAGACGATCCGTCGCAAGGCGCCGCGATCCAGCCCGCCATCTGCACCGAGGATCGAGGTGCCCCAGCGCTCCACGATGGCGCGATGACCCGGGGTGCCCACTTCCACGGCTCGCCGAGCGAGCACGTCGGCATCGATGATTGTCGCGCCGCGCTCGCTCAGCAGCTGCGCGACGGTGGATTTGCCGCTGCCGATGTTACCGGTGAGACCGACGAGGAGCATGGTCAGGGCGTTCGAGGAACGTGTGGGTGGGCAAGGTAGGGTTCGCGGCCGGGCAGGGCAACAGTCAGACGATGACCAGCTGATCTTCGTCCTTTCGCGGCACCGAGTGGCAGCTTCGGCAGCGCGCCTCGTAGCTGTCCTCTCCGCCCACCATGATCGTGGGCGAATCGTAGCGCGCCGGCCGGCCGTCGATCAGCCGCTGGTTGCGACTCGCCGGATTGCCGCACACCACGCAGATGGCGTGCAGCTTGTCCACCTGCTCCGCAACGGCGAGCAACTGCGGCATGGCACCAAATGGTTCGCCGCGAAAATCCGTGTCGGCGCCAGCGAGAATGACGCGCCGCCCGCTCGCGGCGAGCGACGTCGCCAGCGGCACGATGCTGACCGGAAGAAACTGCGCCTCGTCGATCGCCACCACCTGCGTGTCCGGCGCGAGCAGCCGGAAGATCTGCTCCGGCGAATCGACAGGTACAGCCTCGACGGTGCGGCCATCGTGGCTCGAGACGTGGTACAGCCCCGCGTACCGTTCATCGAGGTGCGACTTGAACACCTGCACGCGCTTTCTGGCAATAAGCGCGCGCCGCACGCGGCGAATCAGTTCCTCACTCTTGCCGCTGAACATCACGCCGCAGATCACCTCGATCCACCCGCCGGCGCCGGCGGGGTACATGTCACCGATCATGCGTCATCGCGAGGTGGACGAGGACGGGTGGGGCGCGCGCTGCCGCCGTCG
>JACMOE010000454.1 GCA_014378185.1 Gemmatimonadaceae bacterium
GCCACGCTGGCGGCATTCATCGGCGCGGGCGGCTTGGGCGAGCCCATCGTGGCGGGACTGGCGCTGGCGGATTCACGAATGATTCTTTCGGGCGCGCTGCCCGCGGCCGCGCTCGCCCTGGCCGTGGATGGCGTGTTGGCGGTGGCAGGGCGTCTCGTCGCGCCCGCTCACCGGCGTCACACACCGTAGCGCGCACCTTGCACGGTGGTCCCGCATCCCCTCATCGGCTTCGATACCCAACTCCATGAACGTTCATCCGCGCGCTGGCCAGCTGCCCATCCTCTCCGACCTCGCGAACATTCCGCGGCTCGTGAGTGCGTACTTCACCGAGAGCCCGGACCCATCGGTACGTGAACAACGGGTGAGCTTCGGCACGTCGGGACATCGCGGTTCGTCAGTCCACGGCTCGTTCAACGAACGGCACATCCTGGCAATCACGCAGGCCATCTGCCTCTATCGACAGCTCAAGGGCATCGATGGCCCGTTGTTTCTCGGCATCGATACGCACGCGCTCTCGGAATCCGCATTCGGCAGTGCGCTCGAGGTGCTCGCGGCCAACGAGGTGAACGTCATGATCGACTCGCGCGGCGGCTACACACCCACTCCCGCCGTGTCCCATGCCATCCTTGGCTACAATCGTGGGCGCACCGCTGGCCTCGCCGACGGCATCGTCGTCACTCCCTCCCACAACCCGCCGGAAGACGGTGGCTTCAAGTACAATCCGCCCAACGGCGGCCCTGCCGACACCAGTGCCACCGGATGGATTCAGGACACCGCGAACGCCCTGCTCGCTGACGACTTGAAGGACATCCGCCGAATCCCGCTCGCCCGCGCGCGCCGCGCCGCGACCACGCACGCGCACGACTACCTCGATGCGTATGTCGCGGACCTGCCCAACGTCGTCGACCTCGACGTCATTCGCGGCGCGACAATCTCCCTCGGCGCTGACCCGCTCGGCGGGGCCGGCGTGGACTACTGGGGCGAGATCGCGTCGAGATACGACCTGCCCATCACCGTCGTGAGCCGAGCCGTCGATCCAACGTTCCGCTTCATGAGCCTCGATTGGGACGGGCGCATCCGGATGGACTGCTCGTCCCCGTACGCGATGCAGCGGCTCATCGGCCTTCGCGACCAGTTCGACGTGGCATGGGCGTGCGACACCGATCACGATCGCCACGGCATCGTGGCGCGCAGTTCCGGACTGCTGAACCCGAATCACTACCTGGCGGTGGCCATCTCCTACCTGTTCGCGCACCGACCGGGCTGGGGGCCGGAGACCGGCATCGGCAAGACGATCGTGAGCAGCAGCATGATCAACCGCGTCGCGGATCGCATCGGGCGTCCCATCCTGGAGGTGCCAGTGGGTTTCAAGTGGTTCGTGGACGGCCTGATGACGGGCGCGCTGGGCTTCGTGGGAGAGGAGAGCGCGGGTGCCAGCTTCCTCCGCCGTGACGGTACCGTGTGGACCACGGACAAGGACGGGATCATCATGGGCCTGCTCGCTGCCGAGATGACTGCGGTCACGGGTCGCGACCCCGGCGAGCTGTACGGCGAACTCACTCAGGCCCTCGGCTCTCCAGTGTATGAACGCATCGACGCGCCGGCGACGCCCGATCAGAAGGCGAAACTTGGCACGCTCTCGCCGAAGAGCGTGGCGGCCTCCGACCTCGCGGGCGAGCCCATACTCAACCTCGCCACCTCCGCGCCGGGCAACGGTGAAGCGATTGGAGGGCTGAAGGTGCAGACACAGAACGGCTGGTTCGCGGCACGTCCGTCAGGTACGGAGGATGTCTACAAGCTCTACGCGGAAAGCTTCATCGGCCTGGATCACCTGCACCGTATCCAGGCGGAGGCGCAGGACATCATTCAGCACGCCTTGTCGGCCTGATGAGTCACCACATGGCAGACATCGAGACGCCCGCGCTCGTGGTCGACCTCGACATCATGGAGCGTAACCTCGCGCGCGCGTCCAGCTATGCCGCACGGCACGCGCTTTCACTGCGACCCCATGTCAAGACGCACAAGTCTCCATGGGTGGCCGCGCAGCAGATGGCTCTCGGCGCTGGTGGCGTGACCTGCGCCACGCCATACGAAGCGGAAATCATGTCTGCGGTGTGCGACGACATTCTCCTGGCCTATCCGCCGGTGGGCGCGGCGCGCGCCGCGCGTGTCGCCACGCTGCCGGGGCACGTTCGCCTCACCGTCGCACTCGACTCTCGGCGCGCCATCGCGGAGATAGCCAGCGCGGCGACGGCGGCGGGCCGCCGCATTGGTGTCTATGTGGAGCTCGATGTCGGCATGCATAGAGTGGGCGTGCCCGGCGTGCAGGATGGGATCGAATTGGCCCGCGCGGTGGGCGCGGAGCCTTTGCTCGAGTTCGCCGGCATCGCCTTCTATCCGGGCCACGTGCGCGAATCGGTGGGGGACCAGGATGCAAAGCTGCGCACGCTGAGCGACGCGCTGGCCAGCGCGCTGCGACAATTCGCGGACGCGGGCGTGAGCGCGCGCACCGTGAGCGGCGGCTCCACGCCCACACTCTGGCGGACACACGAGATCGAGGGAGTCACGGAGTTCCGACCCGGCACGTACGTGTACAACGACCGCACTACCGCCGCGATCGGGGCCTGCGAAATGGAGGACTGCGCCGCGACCGTGCTGGCCACCGTGGTATCCACCGCCGTACCCGGGCAGGCGGTGATCGATGCGGGCACGAAGGCACTGGGCCGAGAGCCTGTGCGAGGGGCGGATGGGGAAGGTTTCGGGCAGTTGCTCGAGCATCCGGAGGTGATCGTCGAGCGAATGTCGGAGGAGCACGGGGTGCTCGACCTCTCCACGTCCGGCTGGCAGCCCCAGGTAGGCGATCGGGTGCGAGTGATTCCGAATCACGTCTGCATCGTCGTACACTTGAACGATATTGTGTACGGAGTCCGGAAGGGTGCGCTCGAGTGCAGTTGGCCGGTCGCCGCGCGGGGTCGGGGTCAGCTGGCGCTCGCATAGGGTCCGGACGTGCTGCGGTGTGTGATGATGGTCACTTGACCGGTCGCGGAAAACCCCGATCTTAACGAGGCTCGAATTGCTGCGTCCTACTCGCAACGGTCATCAGCCCCACTGGAGCGTTCCTGCATGAGCACTGACGTCGCCCCACCGCTGGACGCGCAGCCCGCGTCCAATCGGACGGAAATCCCGAACTCGCGGCGCGCGCTGCTCGCCGCCGGGGCGGTTGCGATGGCGGCGGCCGTGATGCCGCGCCGCGCGGGCGCCCAGGGCATTCGGCGTCCCAGGGTCGGACCACTTCCGGCCACGCCGAACATCCCGAACGAGACGCCGGTTGCACCGCCCGAGTGGTCGAGCGACACCACGCGGCTGTTGCGTCGCATCTCCTACTCGGTCACCGACGCCGGCGTGCTGGCGGAGAAGCGCTACGGCTTCCGCGGCTTCATGGAGCGGCAGCTCGATTATGCCTACATCGACGATGCCGCGACGGATGCCTTCGTCACGGCGCGTTACCCGCTGCTCTCCCAGAGCACGACGCAGCTCTATGCCGCCAACTCGGACATGGTGCGCCAACAGCTCCAGCAGGCCACCCTGTATCGCGCGGCGTTCTCCAACCGGCAGTTGTACGAGCGCGTGGTGGAGTTCTGGAGCGATCACTTCAACATCTCCATCACCAAGGTCGGCTACCTCAAGGCGGTGGACGATCGCGACGTGATCCGTGCCCATGCACTCGGCAATTTTCGCGACCTGCTCTACGCCAGCGCGAAGAGTGGGGCGATGCTCTCGTACCTGGACCAGAACCAGAGCAGGGCGGGTGCGCCGAACCAGAATTACGCGCGCGAGATCATGGAGCTGCATACGCTCGGGGTGGACGGCGGCTACACCCAGAACGACGTGGCCGAGCTTTCGCGGGTGCTCACCGGCTGGACCATCGCGGGGCGCGGCGACTTCTTCTTCAATGCCGGCCTGCACGATTTCGGGGCGAAGACGGTGCTGGGTGTCACGATCCCGGCGAGTGCGTCATCGGTGGGTGGGGCGGCGATCAAGGAAGGCGA
>JACMOE010000052.1 GCA_014378185.1 Gemmatimonadaceae bacterium
AGCACCGGGCTCACCCTGGGTCTGCTGCTGGCGGTGATCGGCTTCCTGCGCATCGAGCTGTGGCAGTGGATGCACCTGCACAACGTGACGGCGTTCGGCATCCAGCTCGGTCACGACTACGGCGAGCACGGCATCAATCCGCACCTCGTGGCGCTGACCGTCGCCCTGTCGCCCATCGGCGTCGTGGCATTCGGCACGCTCGCCGGCGCGATGCTGCCATTCGGCATGCGAAAGCTGGGGTTCGATCCAGCGAGTGCGTCGGCGCCGTTCGTGGCGACGTTCGTGGACGTGACCGGCTTGATCATCTATTTCAACGTGGCGCTCCACTTGCTGCTGCGGTGACCATGAATGCCGCGAGCGCGGCGTCGCCCCCGTCGCGCGCGCGCGCGACGCTGTTCGTCCTGTTCAGCGCGTGCTGTTTCGGGTCGATCAGCATATTCACCACGATCGCCATGCGGGGCGGCGCGCGACTGATCGACGTGCTGTTCTGGCGTTACGCGATTGCCGCCGTGCTGCTCGTGATCGTGAGCGGAGGCCTCACGGCCATCCGCATGCCGGCGCGACGCGCACTTCCGCTCGGAATTCTCGCGGGTGGCGGACAGGCGGCCGTGGCGTTCGTGACGCTCTCGGCGCTGAAATTCATACCCGTGGCCACCCTCGCCTTTCTCTTCTATACGTATCCCGCGTGGGTCGCGGTGATTTCGGCGGTGCGGGGTCTGGAGCGGTTGACCGTACCGCGAATGATCGCGCTGGCGCTGTCGTTGTCGGGCATCGCGCTGATGGTGGGCATGCCGGGCGCGGGCGGACTGCATCCCGCGGGTGTGGCCCTCGCACTCCTCGGTGCGCTGCTCTATGCCCTGTACATCCCGATGATCAACCAGCTCGGCGCGGGCCTGCCTCCGGCGGTGACGTCCGTGTTCGCTGCGGGGGGAGCCGCACTCGTGCTACTTGCGGCCATGCTGCCCGATGGTGCGCCACGCGTCGCCATTTCCCCGGCGGCGTGGGGGGCCATTGGGATGCTCGCGGTGTTGTGCACCGTGATCGCCTTCATCGTCTTCCTGCGCGCGCTCGCCGTGCTGGGTCCGGTGCGCACGGCAATCATCAGCACGGTGGAACTGTTCTGGGCCGCCCTGCTCGGAGGCATCGTGCTGGGGCAACCACTGACGCCGCGCGCGCTCGTTGGCGGCATGCTGATCGCGTCGGCGGTGATCCTCCTGCAGGTGAGGGGTTTTCCGGCGGAGCAGTGAGTGACGAGTGCCGGCCAATTGGCGCCCCACTAGCTTTCGCGCATGGAAAAACTGCATCTCACTATCGAAGGCATGACCTGCCAGCATTGCGTGCGGGCCGTTGATACGCGGTTGCGCGCGACGCCAGGCGTGGAGGTCGAGCATGTGGCGATCGGCTCCGCCGACGTCCGGTATGATCCCGCCAGGACGAACGTGGACCAGCTCTCCGAGGCGATCGCCGATGAGGGATACACCGCGTTCGCGTCGAAGTAGAGGTCGCTGGGCACTGGTATAGTCTGAATTTGGAGGGCGCTAGCGATCGCCTATCCTGCTCACATGTTGAAACCGCCTGCGCGGACAGCTCCGGGCTGGCCAGGAATGCCTACGGCGTCGCGCCCAGTTGCTTGAGCCAGCCCACCG
>JACMOE010000455.1 GCA_014378185.1 Gemmatimonadaceae bacterium
GCGCGCCGCCCCCCGCCGCCCGCCCGGGCTTTCGGGGCGCCGCCGCGCGGGCCGCGCCTCGCCCCGCGACGATCCGGTCGATGCTGGAGCGCGACGACCTGGGCGCGGCGCTCGGTGCGGCGGGACGCCTCCATGCACTGGCGACGTTTGCGCCCGAATCGGTTGCTCGCAAGTACGCCGATGTCTACCGGTCCGTCATTGGAAGCGGCGCAACGTAGGAGGGTGCTGCGCGCCGCCGGCTGGATGCTGGCGGTTGTCGTGATGGTACGAGTGGGCATCACCCTCGTGCACGGCTTGGCGGACCTCCGCGCCCACCCACTCGAAAGCCACCCGCACTGGGGCGTCATCGCACTGTCCGGCCTGGTGTTCCTGCTTGCCCACGCCGTGCTGGTTGAAACGTGGCGTTCCGTACTGGGGTGCTGGGATGCGCACCTGCCATTCTGGACCGCAGCGCGCGTATGGAGCGTGTCCAACCTCGGTCGGTACGTGCCGGGAAATGTGTGGCAGATCGGCATCATGGGCGCAATGGCTCGGCAGCTTGCAGTGTCCCCCATCGCGGCATCGGGCTCCGCGCTGCTCGGCACGCTCGTCAACATCATCGTCGGTTTCATCGTGGCGCTCGTGAGTGGTCGAGCCTTGCTCGCCCGCCGAGTGCCGCCCCAGCTGCAGGGGATGGCAGTCGCCGTGGTGGTCGCCGCCGTTGCGACTCTCGTTCTGCTGCCGTTCATCATTCCCCGCATGGCCCCCGTTCTGGGTCGATTACTCGGCCGCCCTCTGGTCGCCACCCTTCCTGTGCGTGCCATTGTCTATTCCCTGGTCGGCAACATCGTAGCGTGGCTCGCCTACGGTGCCGCATTCCAGCTGTTCGTGCACGGTGTCCTGGGGAGTGCGTCTGGCGGGTACACCTCGTATCTGGCAGCTTACACGAGTTCCTACCTCATCGGTTACATTTTCATCTTCGCGCCAGCCGGTGTCGGCTTCCGCGAGGTGGCCATGCTCGAAATTCTCCAGCTCGCCGGACTGGCGACGCTTCCCCAGGCGTCGCTGGTCACGTTGACATCTCGCCTCTGGTTGACACTGCTCGAAGTCACACCAGCGTTTTTTTTCTGGGCGCATTACCGGATGCGTCGACGTTCGCCGACTCGCGACCCTACGGATGTCCCGACCTGACAGATCTTCGGCGGCGCCCACGAACCCGGCGCCGCGCTTCGCGATGGGCTGGGCTGCGCTCTGGTATGCGTTGGCCACGTTGGCGCTCGCCTATCCGGCACTGAATGGGCAATTCCTGGTGAGCCCGCCCAGCGACCAGTTCATCGCGGGGTTCGCGTTCCGGGATTTCGCCGTGCAGATGCTCCGCGCGGGGCAGGGAATTCCGCACTGGAATCCGTATCTCTTTGGCGGCCTGCCGTACGTGGCCGCCATGCACGGCGACATTTTCTATCCCACCCAGCTGCTGCGGGCGCTGGTGGGAACCGACGTCGGCATGACGTGGGGCTTCATCATTCACACCTTCCTGGCAGGGTTTCTCACGTACGGCTTCCTGCGCGTGTGGGGGCTGGGATTCACGGCGTCGCTTGTCGGCGGCATGTCGTACCTGCTGTGCGGGCCCATCGCCTCGTATGCGTCGCCCGGCCACGACGGCAAGCTGTTCGTGAGCGCACTACTGCCGCTTACCCTGTGGATGCTCGTGCGCGGCATGCGCGATGGGCGTGACTGGGCGTGGGGCGCGCTGGCGCTCGTGATCGGACTCGCGGTGCTGGCGCCGCATCCGCAGCTCGTGCAGTACCACCTGCTTGTCGCCGGCGCGTTTGCACTGTTTCTCGCCTTCGGCAGCGACGCAAACGGTGTCACGCTCGACCGTCGAACGGCGGTCCGTCGGCTCTCGTCCGCGCTCGGCGCCGTGGTGCTCGGCATGGCCATGGGGGCCGTGCAGTTCGCGCCATTGCGGGAGTACCTGCCATTCTCGCCCCGCGCGGCAGTGCAGGGGTATGGCTACGCGACGTCGTACTCCTTTCCGATCGTCGAGCTGTTCAACATGTACCTGCCGCAGTTCACCGGCATCCTCGACAAGTACTACGGCCCCAACGGCATCCACCTGCACTCGGAGTACATCGGCGGCGCGGTCCTGATGCTCGCGTCGCTCGCGCTGGGCGGCGCCGAGCGCCGAGGTTTTCGACGCTTCTGGATTGGCACCCTTGTCGTTGCGCTGCTGTGGATGCTGGGCGGAGAGACGCCGTTCTTCCGGCTTGTCTACGAGCTCGTCCCAGGTACGAAGTTCTTCCGCGCACCCAGCACCATCATCTATGTGTTCGCGTTCGCGATGAGCATCCTGGCCGCGCTCGGCACTGAGCGAGTGCTCGATCGCTCGGCGAGTCGTCGCGTCACGATGGGCTGGCTGGCGTTCGGCGGCGTCGTTGCGCTGCTCGCGAGCGTGGGCCTCATCGGGAACATGACGACCGGCATGGTCAACGAATTTGCGCAGGGCATCGCGGCCCAGAGTGGCTATGATCCGGGGGTCATTCCCCAGATCGTGGACCAGGTCAAGTCGGGCAACCGCGGCGAGTTGCTGATCGGCGCATGGCGCAGCTTCCTCTTCCTTGCCCTCGCTGGACTCGCCATCCTGGGGTACCTGCGAGGCCGACTCGAGTTGCGCGTCCTGGCTATCGCGCTGCCACTCATCATCGGCGCCGACCTCTGGACCATTGGGCGCAAGTACTGGCTCTTCACGCCTCCCGCTCGCGTGCAATTCGCCAGCGATCCGGTCATTGCGTTTCTCAAGGCGGAGAAGGAGCCGGGACGTGTACTGGTGCGAGCGCTATCCAGCGAAGGCGTGGGCCGAGCCGATCCGTATTTCGGACGCGACATGGAAGGCAAGGGCACCGGTTTCATGGTCCATGGCATCCGCTCGATCACGGGGTATCACGGCAACGAGTTGGGGCGATACGATCAGCTCATCATGAACACCGCTGGCCAGCCCGACGCGGCAATTCTCATGTCGCCGACGTTGTGGCGCCATGAGAACGCGCGCTACCTGTACACCAACGTGGTCGTCCCGGATTCGCAGGTGAAACTCCTCGTGGGCCCGATCAAGAACTCCGCTGGCTCCACCGCGTACCTCTACCGCCTGCCCGGCGACAACCCGTTCGCCTGGGTCGCGTCGGCGATGACGAAGGCCCCGGATGCCGACGTGCGTGGCGCCGTCCTCGACCCGCGCTTCGATCCGCTCCGGATCGCCGCATTCGACCCCGAGGCGGCGATATCGCCTGCGCCACTCACGGCACCGCCGGTCCCCTCGGCGATCACCGCCTCCACGTCGAACTTCGCACCCGGCCGCGCATCCATCACCCTGAGTGCACCCGCCATCGCGGGGTCCGCGCTGGTGGTGTCGGAAAACTATTTTCCGGGCTGGACCGCGACCATCGATGGACGGGTGCAGCCTCTGTACCGCGCGGATTTCAACCTCATCGGGGTGCCGCTTCCCGCGGGGGCGCGGCACGTGGAGCTCAGCTTCCATGATGCGGCGGTCGATACGGGAGCGGGCGTCACGCTCGTGGCCATCGCGCTGGCGATGCTGGCACTGCCATTCGGCGTGGTGTCGGAGCGGAGGGCGCGTGCCTGAGAGGGCGCTCGTCATCGTCCCGACGTACAACGAGCGGGAGAACATCGAGCGATTGATCGAGCGAGTGCTCGCCCAGGACGACCGGTTGGAGATCCTCGTCGTGGATGACGGCTCGCCGGACGGTACCGGCGCGGTGGTGGATGCGGTGGTGGCCGCCAACGCCCGCGTGCACGTGCTGCACCGGCCCCGCAAGATGGGACTGGGCACGGCCTACCTGGCCGGCTTTCGGTGGGCACTCGATCGCGACTACACGTTCATTCTCGAGATGGACGCGGACTTCTCTCACGACCCGATTCACCTGCCTCAGTTTCTCGCGGCGGTGGCAAACGCCGACCTCGTGGTTGGTTCGCGGTACCAGCATGGGCGCGTGACAGTGGTGAACTGGCCCATCACGCGATTGATGCTGAGCTACGGCGCGAACATCTATGCTCGGCGCGTCACGGGCCTCAAACTCTGGGATGCGACCGGGGGGTTCAAGTGCTTTCGCCGGGAGGTGCTCGCGTCCATCAACCTGGATGACGTCCGTTCGAACGGGTATGCCTTCCAGATCGAGATGAGCTTCCGCGCGTGGAGAAAGCACTTTCGCATCGCCGAGATCCCCATCGTGTTCGTGGATCGGTCCGAGGGCCAGAGCAAGATGTCGTTCAACATCCAGCGTGAGGCGTTCTGGATGGTGTGGCGACTGCGGTGGTGGGCACTTACCGGGACGCTGTAGGGTTCCTCAGCAGGTTCATCCTCGCACCTGGACGCCCATGCTGCCCGCGGGACGCACGTTCTACAAGATGAGCGGATCCGGGAACGACTTCGTCATCCTTGACGCCACCCGGGCACCGGCGCCGGAGTTCCTGGTCGCGGCCACGGTGCAGGCGATCTGCGCCCGCGGCACGGGGATCGGAGCGGACGGTCTTGTGCTGCTGGAACCGTCCGGGCGGGCGGACTATCGGATGACGTACCTCAACAGCGACGGCTCCCGGGCGGATCTCTGCGGCAATGCCTCGCTGTGCTCGGCTCGGCTCGCACGCGAGCTGGGCGTCCTGAAGGGTCGGGAGTTCCGCGGCGAAACCGACGCCGGCGTGCTGTCTGGACGGATGCTGGACGGCGGGCCGGAAATCGACCTTCAGCCGGTGCTTGAGGTCCGACGCGACCTGCCAATTGGGCTGGATGGCGGGGAGCAGTGGATGGGCTTCTCGGTGGCCGGCGTGCCGCATCTGGTGGTGCGGGTGGACGATGTTTCCACTGTGGACGTTGTGGGGCGAGGCCGCCCACTCCGCAGCCATCCGGCCGTGGGACCGGCCGGGGCGAACGTGAATTTTGTGTCGCCGGACGGGTCGGGAGGTGGGAGAATCCGGACGTTCGAGCGTGGGGTCGAGGGCGAAACGCTGGCATGCGGGACGGGCGCCGTGGCCACGGCGGTCCACCTGGCGGACTCGGGAGAGTCGGGGGAGGTCGTGTCGCTCACCACGAGATCCGGGGCGGTCCTGCGTGTTCGGCTCTCGAGGTCAGAGGGCGGCTGGTTGCCGTCGCTCTCGGGCGAGGCAAGGATCGTTTTTGAGGGTCGGCTGGGCGAACTTCAGGGGCCTGATACCAGGAAGTACCGACAGTGAAGGCGACAGTGCTCACATCCATGATCGGTGCTGCACCGCGGATGTGATCGGGGTGCAAATAGCCATGCAAGCGATCATGCGATAGGTGAGGCTATGCTTATAAAGCCAAGCACTGAAAGTCTTTAGCAGCCTACTATATCGAGCACAGATTCGTTTTCCCACAATTGTCCACAGGTAGTAGTTTACATAATATATCTTATACGTACTATCTCCAATTCGGAGTTACGCCTACTGGCCCGTTACTGTCGCTGACAACTGGCCCGTGCTTGACCGGCGGATGGGCCGGCCACTCCATTCACATTGTGCCCCGACAACGACCGCAACAAAAAAGGGCGAACCGAATCCTCGATGGAGGCCGGTCCGCCCTTGTTGCCACCAAGCCGAATACTACGGCTTGGTGCTCGTGCTCAGTTCGCCGAGTCGAACGCGAGCTTCCGTGGCGATGGCGTCGTTGTCCTGCTGCGCGGCCAGCGCCTCGTACAGCTTCCGCCCCTCCGCCGTCTTGCCCGCATCCACATATCCGCGCGCGGCTTTCGACAGCCAGAAATTCTTCTCTACAGGACCGGCGGCCAGACTTCCCGCCTTTTCATACTCGACTGCCGCTTCGGCAGGCTTGCCGCTCTGGGCGGTCGCGTCACCCAATAGGCCGCGAATTGCCGAGGAACCGGGTCCGCTCGACACCTTGCCGCTCAGTGCGCGCAGGTCCGTGACTGCACCGGCATAATCACTTCGGTCCAGCTTCAGCTGGGCCAGCAGCAATCCAGCCTCGATGCCGGCCGGTCGGCTCGCATACTTGCCCACCACCTTCTTCAGGTCCGCCTCCGCCAACGGCGCATTCCCCGAATTGAGCGATTGCTTCGCCGTCAGCAGCTGCTTGTCGGCGCTGGTGGTCTCGTTCAGTGCCTGGCGCTGTACGAACCACACCCCGAACGCGATGCCGACCACGACGATCGCGCCGATCGACACCATCCGGGAATTGACGTGGAACCAGTCGACGAAGCTCTCGGCTCTCGGCTGTGCTGAAGACGCTGCAGCGGCTTCGGGGTCGGAAATAGGGTGTGTCATTAGTTTACATGTTATTGGAACGCCGGTCCGCTGGCGGAGACCATGGCATAATCGTGCAAGTTACCCCAGGCCTCCAACCGGTGCAACGTGTCTGCTCAGGCCGTGGGACAATAGTCCTGACTGGAACACGGGCGACCATCTCTCGATGGTCGCCCGTGTTTGTTTTTCTACAACGTATGATTGGCCAACCCACTGCCAGCCCATTTGCGAAGTGCCCTCGGCGCGACTCGAACGCGCGGCCACTCATTTAGGAAACGAGTGCTCTATCCACCTGAGCTACGAGGGCGATACCACCGTCAAGCTAGTGTGCACTCGATGAGAGCGGCAGTCCCGCACGTCCCACTAGACCTCGATGAACGTCTCGAGCCGGCATCCGTCCAGCCGCGCCCTGCCCTTCAATACCGGAATGGCCAGCAGGAACGAGCATCCGACGACGTCGCCCCCAAGACGGGCAATCAATTGACACGCCGCACCCGCCGTTCCACCCGTGGCGAGCACGTCATCCACCACCAGCACGCGCGACGGTGACGGACAGGCATCGATGTGCATCTCCAGCCGGTCCGTTCCGTATTCGAGCGCATAATCCTGCGACATCGTGCGCCACGGCAACTTGCCAGGCTTCCGGATGGGAATGAACCCTGCACCCAGCGCGAGCGCGACGGGCACGCCAAAGATGAAGCCGCGACTTTCGATTCCCGCCACGTGCGTGATGTCCTCACCCAGCCAGGGCGCGACCATCGCGGCGATCACGTCGCGCAGCAGCGCGGCATCCCCGAGCACCGGCGTGATGTCCTTGAACACGATGCCGGGCCTCGGAAAGTCCGGGACGTCGCGCAGCGTCGCCAAAGTTCGCAGGCGCAGCGCTTCCCGTTGCGGGTCGGCATGATGCACGGCGCGCCTCAGGGATGAATCGTGAACGGATACGGCAGTTGGCTCACCGCCTCGGCGGCGGTGTCACCCAGCTCCGTGACCGACACAACGCCCGCGCCAGTCGGTCCCACCTCGAGCGCGCGCTGAAGACGATCGAGCGAGGACGCTTCGCCGGCGGCGGAAACTTCCACGTCGCCGTTGTCGAGGTTCGTCACCCACCCGCTCAATCCAAGCCGGCGCGCCTCCTCGCGGGTGAACCAGCGAAATCCGACCCCCTGCACACGACCGCTGATGCGGAGATGCAACCGCCGCACGCTACTTCTGCTCCCAGCCCTGCGTGCCCAACAGCGGCACGAATCGCACGGGCGCGATGTCGGTGGTCTCGATATCTCCACCACGCCGCGTCACGAGCTTGAGCGTCTGCTCCTCCATGCCGCCGACAGGTATGAGCATCCGGCCGCCCTCGGCAAGCTGCTCCACGAGCGCCGGCGGAATGGATGGCCCGCCCGCACTCACCAGGATGGCATCGTACGGCGCGTATTCGCGCCAGCCAACGGTACCATCGCCCAGCAGCATGGACACGTTCGTGGCGCCCGCCTTGTTGATGGCCTCACGTGCCGCGGTGAAGAGCGCGGGTATCCGCTCGATGGTGAAGATCTGGGCCACCAGGTGCGACAGAAGCACCGTCTGGTAACCGGAGCCTGTCCCCACTTCAAGCACGCGCTCCCTGCCCTGCAAGGCAAGAATCTCGAGATAGCGCGCATGGATACTCGGCTGCGAGATGGTCTGGCCGCTGCCGATCTGGAGGGGCGCGTCCTCATAGGCCCGATGCCGCACGCCCGTGGGCACGAACTGGTGCCGCGGCGTGAGGTCGAACGCCCGGAGC
>JACMOE010000456.1 GCA_014378185.1 Gemmatimonadaceae bacterium
CGATAGCTCCGGGCCGCGCACGCGGGCCCGATGCGACGAGGGCGGGCGACCCAGAAGTCGCCCGCCCCCACCCGGTTATCCACAATGCGGTTGATCAGAACGGCAGGTCGTCATCCTCGTCTGCGAGGGCGCCGGGGAAGTCCTCGAAGTCATCCCCACCTGCGCCACCTGTCGCCTTGGCAGCCACTGCGGCCGCACGCGGCCGTCCATTGCTGGCGTCCCCTTCGTGCTCGCTGGTACCGCGGCCACCACCGCCGCCAGGCGCGCCCCCGAGCATGAGGAGCTCACGCACGTTGATTTCCGTGGAATAGCGCGTCTGGTTCTCCTTGTCCTGCCACTGCCGGTACTCGATGCGCCCCTCGACGTAGATCTTGTCGCCCTTGTGCACGTACTTCTCCACGATGTCCGCGAGCTGCGAGTTCTTGGTGTTCCAGACCACGCAGCGATGCCATTCGGTCTTCTCCTGCTTCTGACCGCCTGCGTCGTTCCACGACCGGCTGGTCGCCAGCGAGAACGTCGCAACCCGATTTCCACCCGTTGTGGACCGCACCTCTGGATCATTCCCGAGGTTGCCGATCAACGTGACCTTGTTCAAGCTCCGGCTCATACACTCCTCCCTGGACGAGATATCAATGCCTCGCCACCATTCTAAAGTAGTCGCAGCACGTTGCATCATCAAATCATTGCACGACTTGTACAATCTACCTCATGTGACACTTCACTTCACGTCGGTTGCAGATTCCGCTTGAGGAGAAGCGCGTCCTCCGTCGGGTGTCGATAGTATCGGCGGCGACGCCCCACCTCCTCGAACGATCGCGAGGCATACAGCGCACGCGCGCCCGCGTTCGATTCCCGCACGTCCAGATACAGTGACTGGACCCCATCACCCGCCAAATCCGCCGACATGCGATCCAGGAGCAAGCAACCGATTCCCCGCCGCTGGGCCGACGGTGCCACGGCCAGGTTGGCAATTTCCGCCTCGTCGAACAGGAGCAGCGCCACAACGTAGCCAAGAATTCGTGGCTCGCCAGACGGCGTGTCGGCTGCCGATACGCTCGCGTCAACTTCCACTGCCACCAGGAAGCGCATCCGCTGGGGCTCCATGCACGACTCGAACGACTCCCGGCTCCATGGGTCCGCGAAGGAGGCTCGTTCGATCCCGACCACAGTATCAAGGTCCCTGGACTGCGCGGCGCGCACCAGCACCTGCCTGTCTGTCACCCCTGTTGCAGCGGCCTCCCATGGTCCGCCTCCCATTTTACCTGCGCCTCCGCCAACCGTCCGTACCCGGGCTCCCATGCCTCGAGACCCGCCGCGTCAATCGATGAAATCATATTTGTGATACGGGCGGCCGCACTCGCGCGAGGCACCACCTGCAACTCTCCGGACTCTCCCGGGCCCAGGACCGTGGCGCCAAGCGCATGAGCCATTGCCGCTACCTCCGAGGCCGGAAGAATGAGAAGGGCACCCTCAATCGTCATCTCACCCGCGCTATCAACGGCAAGCGCCTGCACGTACCGCTCACCACGCATGGCGTCCACGACCGCGAGAAACCGTCCCGGCGCCTGCGGCTCACGAGACGCGACCAGCAGCGCAAGCGAGGAAACAGGCACAAGGGGCACGGAAGCGGCCAGCGCGATTCCCTTGGCAATCGCACCAGCAATCCGGAGGCTGGTGAAGCTGCCGGGTCCGGCGCCGCATACTACTCGAGCGATACCTGACACACTGACCCCTGCCGCTTCGAGCACCTCCGCCACGGCCGGCATCAACGCCTCATGCTCCCTCCCCCGCATGGCCACCGCACGCTCCGCAAGGACCGCCGAGCCATCGATCAGCGCAACGCTGCCCGCATACGTGGATGCCTCGAGCACCAGCGTGATCACGCGTGCCACCCCGCATACAACAGGCGCCGATCCGGATCCTCAGGCAGGTGCTGGAGCGACAGGGTGACATGCCCGGACGGTACCCGGGTGCCTGCACGCTCCGGCCACTCGATGAGCACCACACCCGGGCCGTACACGATCTCGTCCCAGCCAAGAGCGTCGAGCTGGTCGGGCCGGTCGAGCCGGTAGAGATCGAGGTGATGGACCACGGAACGAGGCGCCGAGTATTCGTGCACCAGCGCGAACGTAGGGCTGGTGACGTCGACCTCGACACCATAGCCAGCGCAAATCGCCTGGACGAGCGTGGTCTTGCCCGCGCCGAGTTCGCCCGTGATGGTGACGACGAGTGGGGGGTGGGCCGAACGACCGAAGCGACGGCCCCAGTCACGCAATTCGTCCTCGCGCATGGCCAGCGCCCCGTGGCCAGCGAGGGGCGGCACCAGCGGCGGATGCTCGGGAACGCCCGCAGGCTCGCCGCCGGTCACCGAACCGCCTTGACGTCCGCCGCCACCTTGCCGCGTGCCGCCGCGCCAGGGCTCATGCGCGCCCTCACCTCGAACAGCTGGTCGCGCAGGCGGGCCGCCGCCTCGAAGTCGAGCGCCACCGCCGCCTCGCGCATCTGGTCCTCCAGCATCTTCACCAGCGTCTCGGGCTCCACCATGTCGTAGCTCGGCGACTGCGTCTCCGCCACCTTCCGGCCACGCTTCGGCCGCTCCTCGTCGCGCTCCATCCGCGCATCGGCCACCCGGGTGACGAAGCGCACGTCGGCAATGCTCTTCGACACCGACGTGGGCGTGATGCCGTGCTCCAGGTTGTGCGCCGTCTGGATTTCGCGGCGGCGCGCTGTCTCGTCCATGCACCGCTGCATCGACCCGGTGATCTTGTCCGCGTAGAAGATCGCCCGGCCGTTGATGTGCCGCGCCGCGCGGCCAACCGTCTGGATGAGCGACCGATCCGAGCGGAGAAACCCCTCCTGGTCCGCGTCGAGAATGGCGACGAGCGACACCTCCGGCATGTCGAGGCCTTCGCGGAGCAGGTTGATGCCGACCAGGACGTCGAACTCGCCGAGCCGCAATCCGCGGATAATCTCCATCCGCTCGATGGCGTCGATGTCCGAGTGCATGTACCGCACGCGCACCCCCACCTGCTGGAGGTAGTCCGTGAGGTCCTCGGACATGCGCTTGGTGAGCGTTGTGACGAGCACGCGCTCGCCCACCTTCACCCGCGCGTGGATCTCGACGAGGAGGTCATCCACCTGCCCGCGCACGGATCGGATCTCGATCTC
>JACMOE010000457.1 GCA_014378185.1 Gemmatimonadaceae bacterium
CGAAGGTCCCAGTAGCAAGAAGGCCCCGTCGAGAGACGGGGCCTTCCTGTTTCCGGCTACCAGGGCACGACACAAGAGAGCGGGGGCAACCGATTGGGTTGCCCCCGCTCTTTCCCCCTCCTGCTACCGAAAACCGTCAGCGCTTCTTCACCGGGATCTTGTGGGCCGCATAGAGACTGTCCAGATACTGCCACCCCTTGCCCACCACCTTGTTGTCGATCATCGCAATGGGGGTCAGGTCCTTCCACGGGATGGTGTCCTTCTGTACGCCCACGAACGCGTGCTTTCCTGTGGGACTGAAGAACAGGATCTCGTAGCTCTTGCTGTCGATGAGGTACCGCTCGCGCTGGTACACGTTGGGCAGGGAATCCACGCCAGGCGCCTCCTTGCCGATGATCGTCAGCACCGAGTCCTTGGAAATTCCCGTGTCCACGCCCTTGGTGCGCTTGTCCTCACCACAGGCGCCCAGGAGCGCGATTGTACTGATCGCTGCGAGCGCGAAACGACGTCTTCCGACAAAACTGTGCATTGGTGCCTCGAAGTGGCTGAGTAGTGTCGCCCGGCTGCAGGCGAACCTTGAATCTACGCCGGTTGGGTGATGCCTGCTACCCGCTCGAGATCACTCAGGTCCAGCTCGGCAAGCTCAAGAGCAAAGATCTCGGCAAACGCCGCGGCAACCTGCGTCCGCACGCGCACCCCAAGAATACCGTCTGAGGCCATGCGATCAGCGGCGGCGGCCTGATGCTCGAGCTCACGAGCGACGGACGTCATCTCCACGGCGCTGATGCCGCAGGGCACCATCAGGTCGAAGAACGAGAGGTCGGTAGTCACATTCAGGGCGAAGCCGTGCCAGGTCACCCAGTCTCGCGTATGCACGCCGATGGACGCGAGCTTCCGGCCACCTGTCCAGACGCCTGTGAAGCCCTTCGAGCGCTCGCCCACGATACCGAACGGTGCCAGGGACGCAATCAGCGCCGCCTCCACCTGCCGGAGGTACCAGTGCAGGTCCTGCCTGTGTCGCTTGAGGTCGATGATGGGATAGCCCACCAGCTGGCCAGGACCGTGAAACGTGACGTCTCCGCCACGTTCCACCTCATGCAGCTCGACGCCGCGCGCGGCCAGCAGCGCCGGTGAAGCTAGCAGGTGCTGCGCCTTCGACGACCGGCCCAGCGTGACGACTGGAGGATGCTCCACCAGCAGCAGGAGATCCTCGTCCAACGCTCCTGTGATGCGCGCCCGCGCGGCAGCCCGCTGCAATTCCAGTGCGGCCCTGTACGGCATGGTGCCCAGCTCGCAGACGAGGAGCTTCACGGTCGGCTAGGTAGGCGAACGCGAACTGTTCGCCGTCCGCCGTCCCCCACTGTCACGCGTGAATCATCCTGCCCAGCGAATCCAGCGTCGCCTCGGCGATTGCCTCCGAGAGCGTCGGATGCGCGTGGATGGCGAGGTCCACCTCCTCCACCGTGTATTCGTTCGTACGCGCGAGCACCAGCTCGTGAATCAGCTCCGTGGCGTGCGCCCCCACGATGTGCGCGCCGAGTATTTCCCCGTATTTCGCGCCGCGGATCACCTTGACGAAGCCTTCTGTTTCACCCGAGGTGCGCGCGCGGCCGTTGGCCGAGAAGGGGAACTTACCCACCTTGTACTCGATTTTCTGGTCCTTGCACTGCTGCTCCGTAAGGCCGACCGACGCCACTTCGGGGTGACAATAGGTGGCGCCCGGAACGTTCGTGTAATCCAGCACCTGCGCGTGATGCCCGGCAATCACTTCCGCCACGATCATGCCTTCGCGCTCGCCCTTGTGGGCGAGCATCGGCGGGCCGGCGACATCGCCGATGGCATAGATGCCCTTGACGTTCGTCTCCATGCGCTCGTTGATCTTCACGAAGCCGCGCTCCGTGAGCTGCACGCCCTGCTTCTCGAGCCCGATGTTCTCGATGTTCGGCGCGCGGCCCGCAGCAACGAGCACCACCTCCGCCTCGAGCTCCTTCTTTTCGCCGCCCGCCTCGACCGACATCGACACGGAGTCCTTGCCCACCTTCACGCCCGAGATCTTCGCGCCGGTCAGCACATCGATCTTCCGCTTCTTGAAGGCGCGCTCGACCTCCTTCGAGGAATCCGCATCCTCCACGGGCAGGATGTTCGGCATGACTTCCACCACGGTGACGTGCGAGCCGAACGCGCTGAACACATCGGCGAATTCGCAGCCGACAGCGCCGGCGCCGACAATGATGAGGCGCTTCGGGGCCTTCTCGACGATGAGGGCCTCGTCGGACGAGATGACGGTGGTCTTGTTCAACTCCAGGCCGACCTGGGGCAAGCCTTTCACGCGCGACCCGGTGGAGATGACGACGGCCTTCTTCGCCTCGTGCTTCTCCTCCTTTCCGTCCGAAAATTTGACCGAGATGCTCGTCGCGGAGAGCAGGGTCGCAGTCCCCTTGATCCAGGTGATCTTGTTCTTCTTGAAGAGGAACTCGACGCCCTTGGAATTCTGCGCGCTCACGCTTCGTGACCGCTTCATCGCCACGCCGAAGTCGAGCTTCACCTCGCCAGGCGCGACGCCGAATTCCGGTGCCTTCTTCATCTTTTCGGCGTAACTCGCCGCTTCGAGCAGCGCCTTGGCGGGAATACAGCCCCAGAGCACGCAGGTGCCGCCGAGTCCTTCGCGCTCCACCACGCCGACAGTGAGGCCGAGTTGGGAGGCGCGAATCGCGCCAACATATCCGGCGGGCCCGCCACCGAGGAAGATCACGTCGAACGTTGCCATGGGATTCTCAGACCGGGTGAAGCGTTGCAGGTTCAACTGCTAGTAGACAAGCATCAGGGGATTCTCGACGAGCCGTCGCAGCGTCTGGAGGAATTTCGCGCCAACCGCGCCATCGATGATGCGGTGGTCGCAGCTCATCGTGAGCCGGACGCGCTGACGCACCACGGCCTCGCCATCCACGACCACGAGCTTCTCCTCGCCGGTGCCGATAGCCATGATCGCCGCTTCGGGTGGATTGATGATCGCCGTGAACTGATCGATGCCGAACATGCCAAGGTTGCTGACGGAGAACGTGGAGCCAGTGAACTCTTCCGGCTTGAGCTTCCGTTCACGGGCACGCTTGGCGAGCTCCTTCGCCTCCTTCGATATCTCGCTCATTCGCTTCGTGTCCGCGTCCCAGATGACGGGCACGATGAGCCCGTCGTCGGTGGCTACGGCCATGCCGAGGTGTACGCGGTTGTGGTAGCGAATGTGGTCACCGCCCCAGTGTGCGTTCACTTCCGGGTGCTGCGAGAGTGCGACGGCGATCGCCTTGAGCAGGACGTCATTGACGGACACCTTGAACTCCGCCCCGAGGTCCGTCATGGCCGCACGCATCTCCATCACGCGGGTGAGGTCGAGCTCCGCCGTGAGGTAGAAGGTAGGAATGGGGCCGATGCTTTCGCCGAGCCGCTTGGCGATGACCTTGCGGATCTGTGTGAGGGGAACGTCGGTGAAATCGGCGGACGGGTCGCTCGGCCGCTGCGCGGCCTTGCTGGACGGCGCGCCGCCAACAGCGGCGTCGATGTCGCGCTTGATGATGCGGCCATTGGGGCCGGAGCCCTGAACGGAGCCGAGGTCGAGGCCCTTTTCGCTCGCGAGGCGGCGCGCGAGTGGGGATGAGCGCGTGTGCCCAGTCGGGGCGGCGGCGGGTGGAGGAGGGGTGGGTGACGGCGTGGCGGCGACTGGCGTCGGCTCCGTGGCAGCGGGGGGCGGGGCCGCCGCGCTGCCAGCCGTCGGGGGCGGGACGGCAGTGCCGGCCGGCCCGTCCCCCGTCA
>JACMOE010000053.1 GCA_014378185.1 Gemmatimonadaceae bacterium
GAGCTGATCGATTTTGGAACGCCCGTGCTGGACAGCGGCGCTCCTCTCTACACGGCGGACGCAATCGTGGCGGCGGGTGCCCATTCCGCTACGTCGGGTGCGATGTCGGCGGAGTGGGCTGACAACGAGATCCCGGTCGAACTGCCGCCGGCGGTGATTGCTGCCGAAGCGGAAATGATGGATGAGCGCGACGAACCGGCGGCGGCGCATGCGCCCTTTGTCACGGAAACCATGGCGGAGCTCTACGTCGCGCAGGGCCTGCGCAACGAGGGGCGCGCTGTCTACGAGCAGCTGCTCGCCGCTCGGCCGGGTGATGTGCGCCTCACGGCGCTCGTCGCTTCGCTCGCGCCGGCCGCCGTCGTCGCCGATGCAGGGCCGTCCGCGCGGGATTTCTTCGCCAGGTTCGCGGCCCGACGCCCCGCGGTGCGCGCCGCGGATGCGACGCTTCCCGCGGACGATGATTTCGCACCGCTGACGACATCAGCGATGCCACCGGCGGAGCATGTTGCGCTCGAAGACCCTCCGGTGGACGTGCCGTACAGCGTGGAGGAGGCGGAGTCACTGCATGAGGAAATTGCGGTACCGCCAGCCGCGATCGAACCGGCTCTCCAACCGCAACCCGAACCCGAACCCACGCCTGAAGCGATACCGCCAGCCATCGAGCGCGCGGCGGCGATGCGCACCCCGGACGGTTCGATCAGCGCGTTGTTCGGCAACCGGACACCGGGCACGTCGGAGGATTCGGCTGCCGCGGCCCTCGCGCAGGCCTTTGGTGGAGAGGCTGCGCCGCCGCCCGCGATCGCAGGCAAGCCGGCACATGCCGCCGCCGGCGAGCTTTCCCTCGACAGCGTGTTCCGCGACGGTCCGGCGCGGCCACCGCGCACGTCGCAGAGTTTCTCCTTCGACCAGTTCTTTACCGGAGGCGGCGAACGCGAACGGACACCGGCGCGCATCTCGAGCGAGATCGCGATGCCCGTTGAGGCGCCAGCGGAGCGCAGCGTGGAGGACGTCGAGCAATTCAATTCGTGGCTCCAGGGATTGAAGCCACAGTGAGGATCGCCGTACTGAACGGCCCGAACCTCAATCTGCTTGGCGTTCGGGAACCCGACCTGTACGGGCGGACGACGCTGTCGCAGCTCGAGAACAGCCTCGCCGTTGTGGCGCGCGACCTGGGAGTCTCGATCGAGTGTTCGCAGGCGAACGGCGAGGGCGCGCTGATCGACATCGTGCACGGGTACCGCGGCCGCATCGACGGCGCCGTGGTCAACCTCGGCGCGTACTCGCATACGAGCCTCGCACTGCGCGACGCGCTCGTGAGTGTGGACGTTCCCTTCGTCGAGGTGCACGTCACGAACGTGTACGCGCGGGAAGCGGAGCGGCATCATTCCATGCTCGCCTCCGCGGCGGTGGGCGTGGTGGTCGGTCTCGGTACGCAGGGCTACGAGCTCGCCCTGCGCGGACTGGTCGCGACGCTCGGGGCGCGGGGCACGATTACGTGAGCGATCCGCGCCCCGCGCGCATTGCCGCGCTGGTGGACAAGCTTCCCGCCGCACATATCGACGGCTTGCTGCTGACCGGGCTCGCGAACATCCGCTACCTCACGGGGTTCTCCGGGTCGAGTGCGCTGCTCGTCGTGACGCCGCGCGAGGTCGTGCTCATCACCGATTTTCGCTATCAGACGCAGGTGGCGGAGGAGGTCGGCGACATCGCCCGGATTGCGATCGAGGCGTCGAGCCTCTGGGCGGGGCTCTGGACGCAACTCGCCACGCTGATGTCCGCTCGCATCATCGGGTTCGAGACGGCGCACATCCAGCACCGCGATTTCCAGCGGCTCGTGGAGTCCGGCGCGCGGTGGCAGTGGCGCCCCACGAGTGACCTTGTGGAGGCGCTCCGGGAGCGAAAGGATGAGGAGGAAATCGCGCGCATCGCGGACGCGGCCCACGTGGCCACGCGCGCCCTTGGTCGCACCCTCCCGATGCTCCACGCGGGCATGACCGAGCTGGCCGTGGCCGGTGTGCTGGAGAAGGCCCTGCGGGATGAAGGGAGTGAAGGGTTTCCGTTTCCTTCCATCATCGCCAGCGGTCCGCGCTCCGCACTTCCGCATGCCCGCTCGTCGCCGCGCGTGATCGAGACGGGCGAGTTTCTCCTGATGGATTTTGGTGCCGAGGTGGGCGGTTACTGCTCGGACATGACGCGCACGGTGGTGATCGGCAAGGCCAGCGATGAGCATCGCGCGGTCTATGACGTGGTGCGGGTCGCGAATGAGCGCGCGGCCACGGGCGTGCGAGCGGGAATGACCGGGCGGGATGCCGACGCCATCGCGCGACAGTACATTGAACGGGCGGGCTATGGCGAGCAATTCGGCCACAGCCTGGGACACGGCATTGGACTGGAAGTGCATGAAGCGCCGCGACTGGC
>JACMOE010000458.1 GCA_014378185.1 Gemmatimonadaceae bacterium
CAGGATGCGGAGCGAACATCGCCAGCAGCAGCGCGGCGACGCTCGCCGCGCTCCCACGCATTACAACGCGCGCTTGACCCTCTCCAGGTCGGCCATCCGCTTCTTCACGGCCGCCATCTCGTCATCCCCGTAGCGCACACCGCCACCCTCCCCAGCCATCCGCTTCATGATGGACAGCGCGCGCTCCTTGAGCTCAAGATAGCGCACCTGTTCCAGGCCGCTGGCTTGCGCACCCTGATTCACCGCCTTGGCCTCGAGCGTACGGATTTCATCATCGGCCGCGGCAATATCCTTCCGCACCTGCTCTTCCTGCGCAAGTGCCGCGGGCAGCGTCGGCGCCTTCCCGCACTTGGCGTCCGTCGCCACGCTGTCCTTCTTCAGGTCGACGAACGGATCCTCGCCGGTGATCTCCTTGATCATGTCCCGCTGGATCTTCGACAGTGCAACAGCATCCTGCTTCTGCTGCGCGTCGCCCATCGCCTTGCCATACTTCATCCCGATCAGCTGCATCTTGCCCAAGAGCGCCGGATCTGCCTCCATGGCCTTCATCCGGGCGTCGGTGCGATCGGACCGGGCCTGCGACAGAGCACTGAGCGAGGCGTCGCGGCAATCCATGATCTTGCCGTTGGCTTGATTGAACGCCTGATGGACGGGCGCATTCTTGTCGATCAGGACGGAAAGCTCCTTGTTCTTCGCCTCGCGGACGCCCTGCGCCTTGTCGCGGTTGACGAGCACCCGGTCCCCCGCCTGCGCACCCGTGACCACCTTGCCGAGGAGGTCCTCGGTGAGTTGTTCGCCGACGGCTATTGGGCCAAGGTTTTCCTTGGTCTTTTCTGCCAGCTTGTCCTTGGCCCGGTTCATCAGGCCGCCGAACTGTGCCTGAGCTGAAGGGGCGACTGAGAGCCACAGGGCGCAAGCGGCAACGAGTGGCGTGAGGCGAGGGGCGCGAATCATCTGGATCACTGGGCAGGAAGTACGACGTACTCGGGGGACCACGGGAGGCCCGAAACCGAAGATCAAAATAGGGATTCTGATGAATCACGCCAGTCAGGAACTCTCGCTTACCGACATCGCGAGCCATCTGTCGCTGGCGCGTGAGAGCGTCCTATTTCTTGTCCCCCGGTCTGGAATCGGCGACGTCGCCGAGCAGGCCACCCCTCGACACAAGCTGCGCCGCCAGTATGGTCTGGATCACGCTCGTGATCTGGTTCGCCGTGCCATTGGCCGCCCCGCCATTCTCACCACCGGACACCGTGATGAGCCGAGCCTCCGCCAGCGCCGCGGCAATCTGCGGCGCAATCACAGGCAGCATCTCGATCTGGCGATACCGGAAGTAGCTCTCGCCACCGGCCGCGATGGCCTTGTTCACCTTCTCGATGCTCTCGGCCTGCGCGGAGGCAACAACACGAATGCGAATGGCCTCGGCATCGGCAGCCGCCTGCGCAGTGATGGTCACTCGCTCGGCATCAGCACGCGCCTGCGCGATCTGCGTGGCCTCCAGCTCCGCGATGCGCTGCACACCCATCGCCTCCTGACGCTTGGCTTCCGCCTGTGCGATGAGCGCCGCATTTCCGGCCTTGGTCTGTTCCAGCTCGCGCTGGCGATCGGAGATGATGCGCTCTGCCTCGATCGTGGCTTCCTTGGCGCGACGTGCCTGCTGCGCCTGCACGATGTCCGCCGTGGCCTGCGCCTCGGCCGCTGACATGCGTCGCCGCGCGTCGGCCACTTCGGACTGCACCACCTTGATGTTGAGCGAGTTGAAGATGAGGCCGAGGTCCGTGAGCTCGCGCGAGCACGCCTTCCGGATGATCACGGCAAGCGGATCGTCGTCGTCCTCGAGGGTATCCATGTTCGTGCCGCCGTCGGGCACGATGAGCGCGCGTGGTGGTGCCGCGACGAGCGCGGTGGTGACACCACCGCCGGAGCCGATGCGCGGGGCCGTGCGCGCCGAGAAGAGCTGGTCATGCGTGAGCAGGTTGATGGCGCGGCGCGCGGAGCTGGAGAGCAGGTCGGTGAGCGTGTTGACCTGGTCGGCTTCGGGCTTGGCAAAGAACCGGTTGGCCGCCGTCTTGATCAGGACGTCGGTATCACCCACGGAAACGATGGCGCTCGCGAGTACGCGCACCTTGATCGGCTGCGGCGTGCCGCCTTCGTCGAGATCTGCGGTCTGGTCCGTGATGTCGAGATCGACGTTGATCACCTTGCTCGAGATCGTGGTTCCCGTGGTGAGCAATGGAATTTCCTTCGACTTGCCGGGCCCTCGATAGATGACGGTACCGCCGGCCAGCCAGCTCACCAGGCGAATGGTGCCTGCTTCGACGTTACGGAGGAACGATGCAACGATGACGGGCAGCACAAGGAACACCGCCACGATCACTGCGCCAGCCACGACAAGGCTATTCATAGGAGTGTTTGAGAGAAGAAGGTCAGCGCGTTGGCGCTGTGACCGTGCATCGGCCGCGTGCCGCATCCACCGCGGCAATGCGTACCCGGTCGCCAGAGTGGATCCGGATGCCGCGCGCGCGCTCGTCGGCCGAGAGCGTCGCGAGCAACTGGATCACTTGTCCATCGACGTCGACGGCCACCAGGCCGTTGCCGTTTGCATCGAATCCCGTCACGGCGCGAGCTTCATCCTCGATCGCGCTCTCGAGGGTCGCGGCCGCACGCGACTCGAAGCGAAAGAGGAAGCGCCAGAGCGGGCCGACGAGTAGCGTTTCGAACGCGGCCGCCGCGGCGAACGCGACGCCCAGTTGCCACGGTTCGCCGAGCGGCGCGGCGGCAATTCCGCCGGCACCGAAACCGATCATCAGCGAGAAGAAGAGTCTCGGCGACACGAGCGATGCCCATCGCCAGCCCGCAGACGTTCCCGGGGTGTGTACGAGTCCCGGGCCAAATCCCTGTTCCCTGGCCGTTGATCCGTGCGCGTGTCCGGCATGCGTGTGGCCAGCGTGTCCCGCATGTCCCGCATGTCCGCCATGCGAGAGCCCGCCGATCGCCATGATGCCGAGTCCCGCAGCGCCTGTAGCCAGTGAGACGGTGTAGAGATCCATGATTGAGGATACAGCCCGAACTGCTGGTATGTAAGGATTTGCGGGGTGGTGCTGACCAGACGGAGTCGGATCGCTCGATGTTTCATGACCCCGCGCACGCACCTGACAATGGTAAAGATAAATAAATATTGATACTTTAGTTCAACATGCGGTAATATCCGTGCTTGCCACGGGATGAACTCCAGCTTACATGGTTGGCATGACTCGAATCCCTGGCTGCTCGAATTTCCGTCGCGCGCTTTTCCTTCTCGCTCTCGCCACGCCGTCTGGCGCGCAGCAACCGACCGCTGCGCGCCCGTCGTTCGATGTGACCGAGACGACCATCGCGACTGTGCACACCGCCATGCGGGCGGGGAAGCTCACATGCCGCCAGCTGGTCACGGCCTATCTGCGTCGCATTGACGCCTACGACAAGCAGGGTCCAGCGATCAATGCGCTGATCGTGGTGAATCCCGCCGCCCTTGCCGTGGCCGACTCGCTCGACCGCCGCTTCGCCGCCGGCGGAACGACGGGCCCGTTGCACTGCATTCCGGTCATCGTGAAGGACAACTTCGAGACGACTGACCTCCCAACCACCGCGGGCTCGCTGTCGCTTCAGGGCATGATGCCCCGACAGGACGCGTTCATGGTGCGCCGGATCCGCGATGCGGGCGCCATTGTGCTGGCCAAGTCGAACCTGGCCGAGTTCGCGTTCACGCCATATGAAACCGTGAGCTCAATTCTGCCCGGCTACACGAAGAACCCCTACGCGCTCGACCGCGTTACTGCCGGTTCGAGCGGTGGATCAGCTGCAGCCGTGGCCGCCAACTTCGGTGAAGCAGGGCTTGGCACCGACACCGGCAATTCCATCCGTGGTCCTTCGGCGCACCAGGCGCTGGTGGGCATACGCTCCACCATGGGCCTCACGAGCCGCGCGGGTATTGCGCCGCTCAACCTTGCCTCGGACATCGGCGGCCCGATGGCTCGCACCGTTGCCGATGCTGTCGCGCTCTTCCAGGTAATAGCTGGCGAAGATGCTGCGGATACCGTCACGGCACGGTCACGCGGGCATCGCGCTGCCGACTACGCGACGTACCTCGACAAGAGCGCCCTCAAGGGCGCACGCATCGGCGTGCTGCATCAGGCATACGACCGGGCGACCACGGACTCCCAGGTCGTGCGCGTGTTCAATTCAGCGCTGGAGGACATGCGGCGTCAGGGCGCGACCATCATCGACCCGGTGGCGGTGGAAGGACTGGACGCACATCTCCGCACCGCTGGCGGCTGCAACCAGTTCAAGTGGGACATCAACGACTGGCTCGTCCGGCAGGGTGACCGCGCACCCGTCCACACGCTTGCCGAGATCATTGCGTCACGCCGTTTTCACCCCACCATCCAGCAACGCCTCGAATCAGCACAGGCCGACTCACTCCCACCGGCGAAGAATCCCGGGTGTGCGAGTCGCGATGTGTTCCGCGCGTGGCTCCGTACCAGCGTCACCGCGCTCATGGATTCGCTGACGCTGGATGCGCTCGTGTATCCCACATGGAGCAATCCTCCGCGCTTGATTGGCGACCTCAATACGCCGCATGGCGACAACAGCCAGCTCTTCTCGCCGAGCACCGGCTTTCCGGCGATCACGGTGCCCATGGGCTACACGCGCGGCGTGCTACCGGCAGGCCTTCAATTCCTGGGGCGGGTATGGGCCGAACCCAGGCTCATCGGCTTGGCGTATTCTTATGAAGACGCAACGCATCATCCCCGTCCGCCGCCGATGACTCCTGCGTTGCAATAGCCCTCAAATAAATTTCTATTTGTATGTTGAACAACCCCTATCCAATCAAGCACCTATTCGCCGCGGGCCTCGTCACGCTGCTCGCGATACCAAGCGCTCATGCGCAACGACCCGCGCCACGGGAAGGCTACGTCACCACGCCCGATTCGGCACGTCTGCACTACAAGATCATCGG
>JACMOE010000054.1 GCA_014378185.1 Gemmatimonadaceae bacterium
CAAGACCAACCTCCGCCGCGCTCTCGGCCACCCGATCCAGCTTTTCATCCTTGAGCCAGAGATAGAGTGCGCTCGTGATCGCCATCAGCCCAAACGACAGATAGAGCGCCACGAACGCGGAGGGTGCGTGCACGTAAAGGATGCGCTGCGCCGGACCCTGGATTGCTTCGGGTGGCGTGAACGCCAGGGCGCGGACATAGACGGCGCCAACAGCGGCAAAGCCCGCGAGCAGCAACCAATCCGGTCCGTTGGCGCGCGCTGCCCGCTGCAGCGCGGCTGGGTCGTTCGTGAGAGGGAGGGTCATTCCTCGAGAGTGAACGGAAATGCGAGCGTGCACGCCACGACGAACACGATGTCGAACGCCACGAGAATGCGAAGCCATGGCCACGCTTCGGCCACCGGACGTCCAGCGAGCAGCCGTGCCGTGGAACCGGCGGCCGCCATCACGATCGGCACGAAAAATGGTAGCGACAGCATCGGGAGCAGCAACTCGGCGAGCCGAGTGTTCACCGCCATGGCGGCGAACAGCGTGCCCACGGCCACCAGTCCGATGGCAGCGAGCAGCGCGACCGCCGCCAGGGCGAGAACACCCCGGCCGAGTGGAAGGTTGTACAACAGCATCACGGCCGGAATGGTGATCGCCTCCACGCCGCAGACGAACACGAGGTTCGCCATCGCCTTGCCCAGGTAGATCGCCTCGCGATCCACCGGAGCCACGAGCAGGGCGTCGATGGCGCGGTCCGCCTGCTCCACGCTGAATGACCGCTGCAGCCCCAGCAGCCCGGAAAAAGTGAAGATCACCCACAGCACGCCGGGTGCGAGATCGGGCGCCGCCACAGCGGTGGAATCCCACGCGAAGTAGAAGATCGTCGCCGCAAGCAACGCGAACACGAGCGCCGATAGAAACGCCGTGCGCGTGCGGAACTCGATGGCGAGATCCTTGCTGGCCACCAGCCACGACGCACGCAGCATTCCCGGTGGGCGCGCGAGCGCGACGTCGGCGCTAGACATCCGCCGTCACCAGCTCACGGTATTCCGACGCATACGCACCGGCGTCCACCACGCCGCGCCGTTCGTAGCGCACGAACCGGCCGCGCTGCATGATGGCCGCGTGCGTAGCCAGCGCGAGCCCTTCGCCAAGATTGTGCGTGACCAGCACGAGCGCGGCGCCACTCGCGCGCCGTTCGGCCAACGCATCCGTCAGCGCGGCGCTCCCCACTTCGTCCAGCCCGGTGTACGGCTCGTCGCACAGGATGAGTTTTGGCCCATGGACGATGGCGCGCGCGATGGACACGCGCTGCTGCAGTCCCCTGCTCAGCAACCGCACCGGCGACTCCGCCCGGTCCAGCACGCGCATGGCGCCCAGCGCCGAGCGCGCGGCGTTCGCCGGATCGCGCAGCCCGTACATCCGCGCCGTGAATTCCACGTTCTCCCGGGCGGTGAGCGCCGAGTAGAGCATGCTCGCATGGGAGATGAGCCCCACGTGTGCCCGCGATACCGGTCCGTCGCGCAGGAGGAAGCCGGCGACGCGGCATGTGCCCGACGTGGGGGAAAGGAGACCCGCCAGCAGTCGCAACAGCGTCGTCTTGCCCGCACCATTCGGCCCGAACAGCGCAAGACAGTCTCCCTCGGCCAGCGTGAAGCTCACGCCGTTCACCGCGCGGCGGCCGCTGAATGCACGAACGAGCGCCTCCACCGCGACAACGGGTGGCGCGGCTATGGTGATCTCTGGCGACAGCGGGCCGGGCATCGTGGAAAGATACCAACGCGGTGCGCCGCGAACGAGGGAAGAATGCCCGCACGCCCTGCTGGTTACACCATCGACGCCCCCGCGTCCCCAGCGATATCCACGTCCTTCGTCTCCTTCACGAACGCCATTCCGATCACGAGCGTGATGACCGCAATAACCACCGGATACCAGAGACCCGAGTAGATGTTGCCCGTGGACGCCACGATCGCAAATGCCGTCGTGGGCAGGAATCCGCCAAACCACCCATTGCCGATGTGGTACGGCAGCGACATCGACGTGTACCGGATGCGCGTGGGGAACATCTCCACGAGCATCGCCGCGATGGGCGCGTACACCATCGTCACGTAGAGGACGAGGACGGTCAACAGCAGCACCAGCATGGGGATGTTCATCCGGGCCCGGTCCGCCGCTACCGGATACAGGGCGGCCGTCAGTGCGGCACCCAGCTGTGCGTCGAAGCGCTTCGCATCATCCTTCGCCGTTGCCCCGTTGGAGGCATACGCACTGATCACTGTCGTCCCCACACGCACGCTCGCGCCGCTCATCGGTCCCCCGGCCGTTCCCGCCGCCGACTCGTTCGCATAGGGAACCCCGCGCTTCACCAGCGCCGCCTTCGCGACGTCGCAGGGCGACGTGAACTTCGACTTGCCGATGGGATCGAACTGCACGGAGCACGCGGCGGGTTCCGCCACCACCACCACGGGCGACGTCGCCTGTGCCGCCTCGAGCGCAGGATTGGCGTAGTGCGTGATGCCGTGAAAAATGGGGAAGTACGTGAGCGCCGCCAGCGCCAGGCCGGTCATGATGATCGGCTTGCGCCCGATGCGGTCCGACAGCGACCCGAAGAGCAGGAAGAAGGGCGTGCCCAGCAGCAGCGAACCGGCGATGAGCAGGTTGGCCGTCTGCGCATCCACCTTCAGCGTCTGCGTGAGAAAGAACAGCGTGTAGAACTGCCCGGTGTACCACACCACGGCCTGTCCCGCCGTGAGGCCGAACAGCGCGAGCAGCACGATCTTGAGATTGCCCCACCGCGCGAACGATTCCGTCAGCGGCGCGGTAGACCCCTTGCCCTCGGCCTTCATCTGCCGGAACAGCGGTGACTCGTTCAGCTTCAGTCGGATCCACACCGACACGCCCAGCAGGATCAGCGAGACGAGGAACGGAATGCGCCAGCCCCACGCCTCGAACTGCTCCGTCCCCAGCGCCGTCCTGCACCCGAGAATCACGAGCAGCGACAGAAAGAGGCCGAGTGTCGCGGTGGTCTGGATCCACGACGTGTACGCACCGCGCTTTCCATGCGGCGCGTGCCCGCCCACATAGGTCCCCGCACCGCCGTATTCCCCACCGAGTGCCAACCCCTGGAGTAGTCGCATCAGGATGAGGATCACCGGAGCCGCCATGCCGATTTTCGCGTATCCCGGCAACAGACCCACCACGCTCGTGGACACGCCCATGATCACGATGGTGAGCAGGAAGGTCACCTTCCGCCCCACCATGTCGCCGATGCGCCCGAACACGAGTGCGCCGAAGGGCCGCACGGCAAAACCGGCCGCGAAAGCCAGCAGGGCAAAGATGAACGCCGTGTTGGCATTGCTCACCCCAGCGAAGAACTGCTTGCTGATGATCGCCGCAAGCGAGCCATAGAGGTAGAAGTCGTACCACTCGAACACGGTGCCCAGGGACGACGCGAAGATCACCCGTCGCACGTCGCCAGCCGAAAGTTCAAGAACGTCGCTCGTGCTGCCTGCGCTGCCGTAGGATCGGTTCATCCAGCCTCCGAGTGGGGTACGTCGAAGTGGCGTAGCCTACCCTCCCGATTCCATTCGTCAAGTGAGCCGCCGGGTTGATTCCTCGCTCGCAGCACGACAGAATCCACCGGAACAGTTCCTTCACCTACGCAGGCACATGTCCGACATCGACGTGCTCCTCCAGGAGCACCGCAGGTTCGAGCCCGACCCGGCCTTTCGCGCGCAGGCGAACATCGCCTCGGACGCCATCTACGCCGCCGCCGCCGCCGACCCCGAGGCCTACTGGGCCGAGCAGGCCCGCAAGCTCGAGTGGATCGCACCGTGGACGCAGGTGCTCAACTGGCAACCGCCGCACGCTGAGTGGTTCCTGAATGGTACGCTGAACGCGTCCGTGAACTGCGTGGACCGGCACATCCGGTCCGGACGCCGCAACAAGGCGGCGCTCATCTTCGAGGGTGAGCCCGGCGATCGCCGCACGCTCACCTACTGGGACCTCTACGTTGCCGTCAACCAGTTCGCCAACGTGCACAAGTCGCTTGGCGTCAAGCGGGGGGATCGCGTGGCGATCTACCTGCCCCTCATACCCGAAGCGGCCATCAGCATGCTGGCGTGCGCCCGCATCGGCGCCATCCACTCGGTGATCTTCGGGGGGTTCTCGCCGGAGTCGGTGCGCGACCGGATCAATGATTCGCAGTGCAAGGTGCTCATCACGGCCGATGGCGGGTATCGTCGCGGGGCAATCGTTCCCCTCAAGCGCAACGCGGACAAGGCGCTCGAGGACACACCCTCCATCGAGCACGTGGTGGTGGTGCAGCGCCGCGCAGGTGCCGTGAGCGGCGAAGCCGGCGCGGAAATGACCGAGGGACGCGACAAGTGGTGGCATCGCCTGATGCGCAACGCGGCCATGTGGTGCGAGCCGGAGGCGATGGACGCCGAAGACCCGCTGTTCATCCTCTACACCTCGGGCACCACCGGCAAGCCCAAGGGCATCGTGCACACCACCGGCGGCTACATGGTGGGCGCGGCATCGTCCACCCAGATGGTGTTCGACCTCAAGGAGGACGACGTCTTCTGGTGCACAGCCGATGTCGGCTGGATCACCGGGCACACCTATCTCGTGTACGGCCCGCTGGCATGCGGCGCGACGTGCCTCGTGTACGAGGGCGCGCCCGACTGGCCGGAGAAGGATCGCTTCTGGGAACTGTGCCAGCGGTACGGCGTGACCATCCTCTACACGGCCCCTACCGCCATTCGCGCCTTCATGAAGTGGGGCGACCACTGGCCGGCCAAGTTCGACTTGTCGCGGTTGAGACTGCTCGGTTCCGTGGGAGAGCCCATCAACCCCGAAGCCTGGATGTGGTACCGCGAGCACATTGGCGGCAACCGCTGCCCCATCGTGGACACCTGGTGGCAGACGGAAACGGGGTCCATCGTCATCTCGCCACTGCCCGGCCTGACCGCCACGACGCCCGGATCCGCCACCAAGCCACTGCCCGGCTACTCCGCCACCCTGCTCGACGCCAATGCCACCGAGATCGGCGTCGGTGGGGGACTGCTGGCGCTCACCAGGCCGTCGCCATCCATGCTCCGCACCATCTGGGGCGACGACGCCCGCTACGTGGAGACGTATTTCACCAAGTGGAAGGGCCGCCCCGACTTGTATTTTCCCGGTGACGGCGCGAAGCGCGACGACAATGGCAACTTCTGGATCCTCGGCCGAGTCGACGACGTCCTGAACGTCGCTGGTCACCGGATCGGGACCATGGAAGTGGAGAGCGCGCTCGTGGAGCATCCGGCGGTCGCGGAGGCGGCCGTGGTGGGCAAGGCACACGAA
>JACMOE010000055.1 GCA_014378185.1 Gemmatimonadaceae bacterium
GCTCGCCAGCGTGGGCGATGATACGACGCGCGTGCAGGATCTCGCCCTGCTCACGGCGCTCGTGGGCGTGGGCGAGCCAGGCGAGGCGGAGCCGCCCGTCGGGTTTCCCGTCAACGCCATCACCTCCTGGGTGTCGGGTGACGCACGTCCCGCCACCGTCCTCGCGGCGTTGCGCGGCGCCTTCCGGCACGCCGCGTCACTCGTGGCCGAGCGGACCGCGCGGCTGGAAGCGGCCGACCGCGGTCGTGAGTTGGCGGAGCTGACGGCCATCGGTGTCGCCCTCTCGACGGAGCGCGACCTGCAGACGCTCCTCGACCTCATTCTCACGCAGGCTCGCCGACTCACCTCTGCGGATGCGGGATCGCTGTACCTGGTGGAGAAGGACGAGAGCGGCCATCCCTCCCGGCTCCGCTGTGCGGTGGCGCAGAATTTTTCCCTGCCGGGCCTGCCGTTCGAGACGTTCACGGTACCCATCAGCCATAGCAGCCTGGCCGGCTACGCCGCAGCCACCGGCGAGCCGCTCGTGATTGGCGACGTGTACCTGTTGCCCGACGACAGCTCCTACAAGCAGAACCGCAGCTTCGACGAGAAGGTGGGCTACCGCACGAAGTCGATGCTGGTGCTCCCGATGAAGTCACACCGCGACGAGATCGTGGGCGTGTTGCAATTGATCAATCGCAAGCGGACGGCGGACCTGAGGCTCACGTCGGCCGAGGCCGTCGAGCGCGACGTCCTCACCTTCGACGAGCGGTGCGTCGAGCTGACGGGCGCCGTCGCGTCGCAGGCTGCCGTGGCCATCGAGAATGGCAAGTTGTACGAGGACATCGAGCGGCTGTTCGAGGGGTTCGTCACCGCCGCAGTCACGGCAATCGAATCGCGCGATCCCACCACGTCCGGCCATTCGGCGCGTGTGGCGACGCTCACGGTGCGGCTGGCGGAGGTGGTGGACCGCACGAGCGACGGGGAGTTTCGCGCGGTGACCTTCACGCGGGAGCAGTTGCGCGAGCTGCGCTACGCCGGCCTGCTCCACGACTTCGGCAAGGTTGGCGTGCGCGAGCAGGTGCTGGTGAAGCAGAAGAAGCTGTATCCACCCGATCTGGAGATCATCCGCAGCCGGTTCGGGTTCCTGCTCCAGCGCTCCGAGCTGGAATTCGAGCGCGACCGCGCCGACTTCGTGCTCGCGCACGGACGGCAGGATTACGAGCGGGAGCTGGCACGTCTCGCCGAGCTGCGCCAGGATCGCCAAGCCGAGCTGACGGGGTTTCTTGCGGCGATCGTGAGCGCCAACGAGCCGACGATCCTGCCTGAAGGCAGCTTCGAGGCGCTGCACGACATCAATCGTCGCACGTTTGTGGACTTCGATGGCCGCGAACGTCCACTCCTCGAGGATCACGAGCTCCAGTTCCTGATGATTCGCAAGGGCAACCTCGACGACGCCGAGCGCCGCGAGATTGAATCGCATGTCACGCACACCTATCGATTCCTCGAGCAGATTCCGTGGACCCGCGGACTCCGGCGCATTCCGCAGATCGCCTACGGACATCATGAAAAGCTCAATGGCCGTGGCTATCCCAACGCCGTGACGGCGGAATCGATTCCGCTCCAGACGCGCATGATGACCATATCCGACATCTACGATGCGCTGACGGCCACGGATCGTCCGTACAAGCGCGCGGTGCCGATGGAGCGCGCAATCGCCATCCTGCACATGGAGGCGAAGGACGGCATGCTCGATGGGGGGTTGCTCGAGGCGTTCGTGGAGGCACGCGTGTTCGAGGCGCTGAACCCGACAGAGTAGTGGGCACGAGGTCGTCGAGGCTGGCGGTGGCGAGCTGCGCGCAACAGCGCCGGCGTCCTCACACGGATGCGCCATCCTGGTCGGGCTCGTAGCGCGCGAGCACCGTGGCGGCGGCCATGTCGGCGGTGACATGCGTGGCGGTGCGAAACATGTCGGGAATGGTGTCGACGCCAAGCAGGATACCCACGGCCGCCACGGGCAGGCCGGCGGCGAGCAGCACGGGGACGATCACGATAATCGTTCCGCCAGGCACACCCGGCACGCTGAAGGTGGTGAGCACGGTCACGAGCACGATCGTCAACAGTTGCGACGTGTGCACGTCGATTCCGTATAGTCGCGCCATGAACAGCACGCCGAGCGGAATCATGATGGCGCTGCCCGTGCGGAAGGTGGCCGCGGCGATCGGGAGAAAGAACGAGCGCACCGCGACGGGCAGGTGCAGTTCTGCGTCGGCACCCTCGAGCATCGCTGGAAGTGCCACGATCGAGGAGCGCGCACTGAATGCCACCGCCTGTGCCGGCGCACACGCGCGGGCAAATGTCCTGAGGTCGCGCCTGCCGAGCGCCCACGCGACCAGGTACATGAGCGCGGACCAGGCAAGGCACATCGCGGCGACGACAACCACGTAGTACACCACAGCGCCGGCGGCAGCGAGCCCCAGGCGTTGCGCCAGCGGTACCGTGAGCGCAAATACGCCAATGGGCGCCGCGATCAGCACCCATCGCACCAGCGTGAGCGACGCATCGAACACGGCCTGCATGATCCGAAGGAGCGCGAGCCGCTCGTCAGTCGCAAGACGGGTGATCGCCAGTCCGAACGCGAGGGCGAAGACGATGAGCGGCAGCATCGCTCCGTCACTCGCGGCCTTCACCGGATTGGCTGGCACGAGCGCGATCAGCCATCGGCTCACGCCGCCCACCTGTTGCGCGCCCTGGATGGCCGCGCCGCTTGCCGCCACGGCGCTCGTACGCAGCGCCGACCCCGACGTTGCGTCGATGGTGAGGAACGACATCGCAATCCGACCGATGACGGTGGAGAAGGCGGCCGCACCAAAAAGGATCACGAGGGCCAGCACCAACGATCGAGTCCCGATGCGTCCGACGGTCCGCGGGTCGGGAAGTGCATTGACCCCGAGGATGACAGCGGGGATGACGAGTGGAATCACGGTCATGCGCAGCGCGTTGACCCAGATGGTGCCCAACGGCTCGAGGTAGCCGGGCAGGTCGCGCCATAATGGATGCTGTGCGCCGGCGATCGCGATTCCCAGGACCATTCCGGCAACGAGCGCAACGAGTACCCGGGTGGTGAGGCTCATGGCGTGCCGTATCCCCCTCCCCCGGGTGTCTCGATGGTCACGACGTCGCCAGCTCGCAGGGCGATGCGACACTTGGCGGGAAGCACCTCGCCATTGAGCAGGTTGCGACCCGGCGCGCCGTTGCTTCCCCCGGCCACGCCACGAGGTGCATGGCGCCGACGCTCCGTGAGCAACGTGACGGTACACGCTGTGGTGGCGCGGTAAGCGCGCACGATGCCCTCGCCGCCGCCGTGTGCGCCAGCTCCGCTCGATCCCTCTCGCAGCGCATACCGCTCGATGCGCAGTGGCGTCGAGCGCTCGAGCGACTCCACCCGCGTGTTGAGCGTATTGCTCATGCCCACGTGCACCCCGGACGGGCCCGGCCCGCTCGCGCTGCCGCCCTGTCCACCACCGAGTGTTTCGTAAAAGGTCCAGCCCGCGCCCCCGAAGGTCACGTTGTTCATCGTGCCCTGCCCCTGCGCAGGCACGTCGATGCCGGCATTCCCGAACGCGGCGAGGATGGTGTCGGCCACCCGCTGCGACATCTCCACGTTGCCGGCAGCCACCGCCGCGGGCCACGCGGCATTCACCGCGCTTCGATCCGGCAGCACGAAAGCGAGGGCACGCGCGATGCCGTCGTTCGTCGGCACGTCGTCATCCAGCAACGTGCGCAACGCGAACACGGCAGCAGCCCGCGTGACGGCAGCTGGACAATTCACGTTGCCCGCCACCTGCGGCGCGCTGCCGGTGAAGTCGAGACGCAACGTGCTTTGCTCGACGCGGAGGGTAACGACGACGGCGATATCCGTGTCGGTCAGCCCATCACCCTCCAGGCAATCCCTGGCGTAGCCCATGCGGCCTTCCAGCGGCGCGAGCCGCGCCCGCACCCGTCGTTCCGCGTAATCCAGGAGCGCATCGCACGCGACATCCAGCCGCGCCATGCCCAGTCGCGCGGCGAGCGCGCGCCATCCCGCTGCACCAACCGTGCAAGCCGCCAGCTGCGCGCCCAGGTCGCCACGCCGCTCCTCCGGCGTACGCACATTAGCGAGGATGAGTGCAAGCAGGTCTTCGTCGAGCACCCCAGCACGCACCAGCCGAATGGGCGGCACGATCAGGCCTTCCTGCACGAGCTCCGTGGCACCCTGCGGCATGCTGCCCGGGCTCCTGCCGCCGACATCCGCGTGATGCGCCCGCACCA
>JACMOE010000459.1 GCA_014378185.1 Gemmatimonadaceae bacterium
CGACCGATGGACCATGTTGAAGGCGGCGATGTCGCCGCGACCGTCGCCGTCCCGCCAGATCATCGCGCCGGCTGCCGCATCCTCGATGGCGTAGCGCCAGATCTTCGGATTGAGGTTCGGCACCCGCACGCCAACCATGCCATCGCGGCGAAACCGCTCGGTGAAGGCATCGCTGAACACGGCGTTGAGCGCCGGAATGTCATCCACCCCGGCGCGAAACGGACCCTCGATCCGCGCCTGGGGACGCCAGCTCCTGCCGGCGGCCATCAGCCGCCCACCTCGGTGGCCAGCAGCAGTTCGTGTTCGTCGATGGCGGCAGGGTCCGTCTGTGCCACCATCGCACCGCCGGTTTCCTCGTCGTAGCGGACGCTGATCACGCGATCGAGTCCCTCTCGCACCTGCTCGATGTGCGTGATGATGATGACCTGCTCGAACCGGTCGTGCAGACCGCGCAGCAGTTGCACGACGTTCTGCCGCCGAGCCTCATCGAGTGAGCCGAAGACCTCGTCGAGAATCAGCAGGGAGAAGGTCTGCCCTGCCCGCTCCGCAATCATCTGGGAAATGGCGAGTCGCAGGCAGAGGTTCGCGATGTCCTCCTCGCCGCCGGAGATGACCGGCTTCGGCGTGCCGTCCTCCAGCACCGTCAGGTTGTAGCTGTCGTCCAGCTCCAGCTCATCGTATCGGCCGTCCGTGAGGTCCGTCAGGAAGCTGCTGGCCACCTCGCCGATCTCGGGCCGAAGCTGCACGTTGAGGTCGGTGCGGAGGTCCGTGAACGCACGATCGAGTTCATCGTGCAGGCGGCGCGAGCGATCGAGCGCCTCGTGTTGTGTCCGAACCCTGGCCAGTTCCTGGCGTGCCTGCTCGCCGCGGGCCACGGCGGCATGCGCTCCGGCCGCTTCCCCATTCGCCGCCACCGCGTCCAGCTCCGCGCTTCGCAATTCAGCGGCGGCCGACTCCTAGCGCGCACGAAGCGCGGCATACCCCTGTTCGGAAAAGGCGAGCACGTCGCGCCGAGCGGAGAGCTTCGCGGCACGTCCCTGCGCCCTCGCCACGCCAGCGGCGGCGCGGTCGCGTTCCGATTCCAGCACGGGCCGACGTTCCATCAGTGTCGCGAGACGCGTCGCTCGGCCGTCGAGGGGACGCAACCGTTCGAGCTCGCGCCGCGCGGCGGCGTGGCGAGCCGCGTCGTACGTGCCGGGAATCGCAACCCGTTCCGCATGGACCAGCGCAAAGCGCTGCTCGCGCGCATGCAGGTCGCGGGTGAGGCTCGTGAGCTCCTGCACGGCAAGCTGCACCTTTACCAGGCGGCGCTCGAGCTTGCCCACTTCCTCGAACGTCGATCGGCGGCGCTCGTCGAGCTCGCGTACTTCCCCCGGCATCTCCTCGAGTTGCTCGATGCGCGAGTTGAAGTACTTGCCATCCGCGATGAGGTTGGCCATCTGCTCGTCGAAATGATCCAGCACGGACCGATAATGATCGTGGAGGGCCCGTTCACAGATGGGGCACGTGCCGTCCTCACCCGCGGTGACGAGACGCTCACGTTGTTCCTTCACCTCGGCATACTGCTCGCGCAGGGCGGTGCGCTTCGTGTCCGCCTCCTGCCGGTCCCGCACCCATTCGGTGCGCTTGGCCTCGAGCTCCCCCTCCACCAGCTCGAGCATCGCGCGCATCTGCTCCAGCTCCAGGATGGCCTCTTCCTCGAGTGACGGCGCCGTCTCGATCCGGGTGCGCCGCTCGCGCAACCGCGACAACTCCTCCTCGAGTGCGCGCTCCGTGTCGAGCAGCGCGTTGCGCCGCCCTTCGTCCCGGGCCAGCGCATCCAGCGCCTGCAGTTCCTCGCTGAGTGCGGCGAGTGGGCGCAGCTCCTCCGCCAGGTGCTGAAGCTCGTCGTCTGCTGCCGCGACGTCCGTGAGTTCGCGCCCAATCCGCTCCGCGTCCCTGGCATACGCCGCTGCCTCACTCTCGGCCACACGCAACTCGGCCAGTGCCTCCTGTAGCTGCTCGCGCTCCTGCTGCGCGGCAAGCCACCGCGGCGCGATCTCGGACATTTCGTGCGTCGCGCGGTCGCGGCGTGTCGTGCTCACGCGAACGCGTTCGGACGCCTGCGTGAGCCGCGCAACCGCTTCGTCGTGAATGCGCTCCACGTGGGCAGCGTCCGGGAGCGCCGTGCGCAACCCTGTCGCTTCCGCTCCCACGAGCCGGCCCTTTTCACGCACGAGCCGCTGCGCCACGCGCAGGCGCTCGTAACCAAGGACACGGCTCAGGAACTGCGCACGCTCCGACGGCGCCATCGACGCCATCACGTCGAGCTCCTTCTGGCCCGTGAAGTACGTGTTGAAGAACTCCTCGCGCGTCATGCCCAACCGGCGCCGCAGCATTTCCGACACGCCGGTGAGCGAGTTCGCGATGGGTTCCTCCGCGCCGTCGAGGTACAACTCGGCACTGGTGAGGCCGCGCTCGACGCGATAGCGATGGCCGCCCAGCTGGAAGTCGAGCTCCACCTTCACGCGAGCGCCAGCGCCGGCACTCAGCGAACGGATCGTCTCCTTCTTGCCGCGCGCCGCATCCTGGCCGTACAACGCCCACGCGATCGCCTCGAGAATCGTCGTCTTGCCCGAACCATTCGGCCCGATGATACCCGTGAGCCCCGTCTCGAACTCGATGAAGGTGTCGACGTGCTGGCGAAAGTTGCTGAGTCGCAGGCTGTTGAGGCGCATCTAGCCGTCCACTCCCGCCGACAGCACGCCCATGGCGGTATCACGATCCTCGGCGTCCTTCAGGTATTTCACTCCGAGCTCGACGAGCGAGTCGCGATCCACGTCAGGTGGGATGATGCGCTCGCGGAGTTTGTCCCGCACCAGCTCGTCCAGCGAAGCGCGACGGCCTGGCGCCCCGCGGCCGGAACTGCGAATGGTCTCCGGCCGCCGCGTGTCGAGCTGGAAATGCAGGGCTCGGCGCCGAAAGTCGCGCAGCCGCCTGTGGTCGAGCTGGCGCGCCAGGTGGCGCGGCACGTCGTACACCACGAGCCGCACCACCTTGTCGTCGATACCACCGGGCGTGGACTCCACCACCTCCGCGATGGCGTCGTTCAGCTCCTCGGTGGTCATCCCGCGCGCGGACAGCGGGCGGAGGTCGACGAATGCGCGCGACGCAGGAAGCTTGTGGAATACCTGCGTACCGGTCTCGAGATCGCGCTCCACGATGCCCTTGCCGGCGAGGCCAAGCTCCTTCTCCTCGGCCATTTCTCCCCACACGTTGGAGCTCGTGTAGTCGGTGGCGCCGCTGTAGAACTTGTTGTCGCGGCGGCCGGGACTCTTGTACACGTGATAGTGCCCGAGTGCGATGTAGTCCCAGTCCGCGACGTGCAGTTCATCTTCCGGAATCTCGTTCGCCGCCATCTCGGGCGTGCCCGAGTAGCCCGCGAACTCGCCCTCGGTTTGCCCGTGCAGCAGGAGGACGTTCCATCGCGTTGCTCCGGAGGGCTTGAGCAGCGGACGCGGGTGCTGATTCATCGCGACACCCAGGATGGAAAGGTCGAGTACCGGAAACTCCAGCGCCTGCGCTTCCGCATCCACGACGTGAATGCCGATGGACTCGAACAGCCGCAGGATCCCACCGGTGTCGGCCGAGCGCGGCGTGTCGTGATTGCCGGCGACCATCACGATTTCTGCGGTGGGCAGCGCCTTGCGCAACCGCCAGAACTGCTGGTACGCGAACACGATGGCCGTGTTGTTCGGCCGCACCTGGTGGAACACGTCTCCCGCCACGAGCACGACATCGGGCGCAATGTCGATGATCTTGTCCACCGCGCGCTTGAACGATTGCGCCACGTCCGCTTCACGCTGATTGATGCCGCGCGGAGTCAGCCGCTGATACTGGCGGAATCCGAGGTGCAGATCGGAGAGATGGACGAGTCGCAGGGCGGTCGTGGACGAAGGCGAACGCGAGCCACCGACGGCGGCTAAGCGGTTGTGCTGGCGGAGGTTGAGTCGCGTCCACCATACGTCGGAAAGTCTAGCCGCCGTTCAGCGCTTGTCCATGGTACGGAGCCGCTGCGTCACGCGCGTCATCAACCGCATTGGCGCGAGTCCGGAGCCGCCCGGCGGCGTGACGACGGACTGCAACACCACAAGGAACCGTGAATCGGTCATCCAGCCCCTTGCCCGGTCGATCTGCAGTGCACCGGTGATGGAGCCGGAGAGCGCTACGCCCTGGCTGGTACTGTCGGGTAGAATTTCGCCCCGCATGGAGACGTAGGCGATGTGCGCGGCGCGTTCCATGGAGTCGAGGTGAAAGATGGCGCGCACGTGCCCCGAACCGCGGGCGCCAAGTGGACCGCCCGATGGAAGCGGCAGCTCGCGCACCCACTGGTCACCCACGACAACCGCCTGCTTCGGAAACACCGCAGGCATTGCCGCCATTGCGTCGGTCGCGTCGCGCGAGAGCGGTACACCTCGCGCGTCGCGCGCACTCTCGACGGTGCCATCCACGCCAAGCTGGAGCACGAGTTGTTGCCCTCGCAGTGCCCGTCCCGCGTCGGCGATCATGGCAGCCGAATGCGCGTCGGTGCTCGTGAAGGTCGCCGAATCGACGATCGTGAGCACGGTGGTGCTCGTGGGTCGTACGGAGCGCACGATGCTCCGCGAATGAATCGAGACCGACGTGGTCATCCCCCTGGACGTCGCGGTCGCACCCGCGCTCCCCGCAGTCACCTCGGTGCGTTGCTCGAGCCAGCTGTGCAACGTGTCGCCCAGACGCGGCTGCAGCCGAAGCAACACGGGCGACGCGGCTTGCGCCGATGCGGTCGACGTGGCGAGCACGAACGCGAGCAGGAATGCGGCGCGCATCTGCTCAGAACCCGTACGGGTCGTCGGACGGCGCGGACGGCAGCGGCGCCGGCGCATCGGGTCGTGCCGCGGTGCGCGGTGCGACGGCCGCACGAAAATGCGCGGAGAACACCTTCCGCACGTCGGTCGGCCTGGTGCGCACGATGTCGTTCCTGGCGCGCAGGATCTCGTCGTCAGTGGCAAGCTGCGTGACGTCCTGCAACCAGCCGAGCGTGAGTCCGGGATCGAACTGGCGCAACGTGCGCAAGACGGCCGAGTGCAGCGTGGGTGCCTGTGCCGCGGGGTACTTGCTCACGCCATCGCGACCACGCATCACGGCGGGACGCGGGAAGCGCACGAAGACCGGCTGCGTGAAATGCGGGTGACGCACCATCAATTGCCCCTTTTCCAGTGTCGCCAGCTTCGTCTTGATCGCCGGACTGAGCACCGCATAGCCCGGCGTGGCGAGTTCGTCGCCGTCCATCCTGCCGTACAGCGCGGTGCCCGAGTTGCCGACGACCCGCCGGTGGACCTGTGACCGGAATTGCTGCGCGGCAAACAGCACGAGGCCCAGATAGCGGCCGCGCTCCGCGATGTCGAGCAGCATCTTGCGGACGTAGGTGTCCGGGCCGTCGCTGGGCGCGTACTTGTTCAATTCGTCCACGAACACGACCACGTGCTGCACGCCAAGGTCCCGCTTTTCCAGGTGTTCGCGGAGCTTGGTCACCACGCGGGCGAAGATGAGGTCCTGCGCATCTTCCTCGAGCCCCGCCACATCGATCACGTACACCGTGCGGTCCTGAAAGCTCCCGAACGGCAGATCGCTGGTGGCGCCATCATCCGCAACGAGTCCCTTGCACCGCAGCGATATGTTCGACAGGCGATTGCGGACCTTGCGAATGGTCGCCACGTGGTGCGTGCGCCAGCTCTGGTCGTCCTTCTTCTCCAGCGCGCGCAGCACGTCCTTGAACCAGGCATCGAGATCCGCGAACGACGTGACCGTGTGCGGGCGCTCGAGCATGGAGTCGGAGAAGCGCTTGTCCAGCACGTTCTCCTTGATGAAGTCGATCAGCGCATCCGCCTTCGCGTCGATGTCGTCCTTGTTCAGCAGCACCTCGGCGTACTGGAGGACCTCGCGCAGGCCCCACGTGAGCGGCGTCACGTTCTCGAGCAGCGCCTCGTTGCTGCGCAGCGTGTTGAGCGCCACGCCGTCCGACTTGTACGGCGCGTAGTACTGCACGTCGGCAAACGGCGTCGGCGACACGCCGCACTGCGCGTACAGCATGCGGTCGTTGTCGTCGATCTCGCCCGGCAGGTCCAGGAAGCACAGATCCGGCCCCTTCACGTTGAAGCACACCGCGGCTACGCTGCCCTTCTGCTCGGGGAAATGGGTGAAGATGGACTGCAGCAGCCACTCCACCGCGCTGGTCTTGGTGGCCAGCCCCGATACGCCGGTGATGTTGAGGTGCGCCGCCTCCGGACCGATCAGGAAATCCGCGTCGAGATAGATGGGGGCATCGGTGCCGCCGGCGCGATAGACACCCACCGGAATGCCCGTCCGCGATCCTTCCTTGAGATAGCCATCCATGCGCAGCGCAATGGCGACGTCTGCTTCGTCTGCCAGGAATACGGTGCCCATTGGCACTGGCTGCAGCGGCTCCTCCGGGATGTGTCGCAACACGGCAGCCGTGTAGAGGCGGATTTCAGCGCGTTCCGTGGGCGATAGCGTCTGTCCGCCCGGTTGTCCGTCATGTCCCATCACGTCGTGCAGCGGCGATGCGAGGTCGGTCCAGCTGAAGCCTTCGGTGACGATGCCGAATACACGCGGAATGACGCCGTTTGCCGAGTCACGCCCATCCACGCGCACCACCGTCCCGATGCCGACCGGCGAATCGAGCGCGGTCCAGAAATGGAATTCGTGCGGCGTATTCGGCCGGTTCTCCGTAGCCACCACTCGGCCCAGCACAGGTGACGCCATGTAATCACAACCAGGGTTGAGCTGTTGAGCAGCGCGCCTCGCGGCGCACTACTGGATCGCGCGCAGGAACTCTTCGCAGTCCCGAACGCCGTACACCATCTTGTCCCATCGCGCATCGGGCAATGCGAGGGGCGACACTTCCGCCAGCAACCAGCGGCAGCGTTCGTCGGCGAGCTCGCCGATGCGCGGCATTCCTTCCGCACCCGGCAACGCCATTTCGGCGCGCACCAGTCCCCACATGGGATCGTGCCCAGCGCTGTCGCGCAGGCGGAGATACCAGCTCGCCACTGTCGTTCGCTTCGACGAGGTGATCCGGAACACGCTGCTGCGTTCCCCCACATTCAGCGAGAGCACCACCCCCAGCGCGTCGCCCTCCGCGTACAAGGTGCGGTGACTCTTCACCACGCCCACCGCATGTGCCGACTGGGCGACCTGCTCGCTGCCGCTGATCCCTCCGTCGACGAACAGCGCGTCGGACTCCGTGGTGCACCATTGCTCCGCGAGGCGCTGCTCCACGGCCTCACGATGGGCCTGGACCCGATGTATCGCGGCATCCCGCAACGCCAACGGGTGCGAGGTCACGTCCGCTTCCCCATCCGTCGTATCCACAAGCAGCGGACCGAACTCCGCCCGCAGCACGCTCCACGTGGAGGACTGCATCATCGCGCGGGGTACGTACAGGCGCGACTGCACAAGCGGGGTTCCCCATGTCTCCATCCTTCGCGCACGGCGTTCGCGCACCACCGCGGCGACCGTTCCGTGCACCACCGGGCTCGTTCCGACGTACGTCGCCACCCGGCTGCGCTGCGTGCCGTCAAGGAAGGCACGAAAGCCCGGTTCAGGCGTGCCCCGCACCTCCCGCGCGACCAACGTACCCCCTTCGAGCACCGTTGCGCTGATGAGTCGCGGCGCGTCGTTACTCTGGAAGCCGAGCTCGAGCGTGTTTTCGGCACCGGCTGTCCGCGCCTCCGGCAACAGCGTCGCCAGCCGCCGCTGCAACAGTCGGATGTTCACCGCAACGTCCCCCGCCTCACTCGAATGCACCCTCCCCTCCAGCCGCAGCAGCACGGATCTCCACCCCTCGTGCCCGGGTACTTACGGGCGATCTTCGGGAGCGTGGCCCTCGCGAGCATCCTAAGCCTCGCCGCAGGGTGTGACAAGCGTGCTGCCAGCAAGCCGCGGGCGCCGGAGCAAACGTCGCTGGCGAACAAGCCGCGGGCGCTCTTCCTCGTGTTCGGTGACGGCGCCGACCCACGAGTGCTTCCCGTCGCGATGTTGCACGATGGAAAAATCACTCCCATTCGCCTCGACGGAGACGGATGGCGCAACTTCGACAGGCTCTACTTCGGGGCGGACTCGAAACTGCCCGTCTACCAGGACGGCGTTCAGCTCGGCGACGCCGTCATCCGTC
>JACMOE010000056.1 GCA_014378185.1 Gemmatimonadaceae bacterium
ACCTCACGGCCACCCGCAGGCTGCACCGGTGGATTCGCGGCGACTGGCAGCTGGCACCCTGGCTGCACGGCGACGTCCCAGGTACCGATGGGCACACCTTCAATCCGCTGTCGTCCATCTCCCGCTGGAAGATCCTCGACAACATGCGGCGGAGCGTGTCGCCCATTGCACTGTTCGCGTGGTTCATCGCGGGCTGGACAGTGTTGCCGAACGCCGGTGCGGCGGCGTCGCTGCTGGTGCTGGCCGCCATGGCGGCGCCATGGGGCATTCCGTTGGCCATTGCGCTGCTGCGCCCTCCGCGTGGGGAGTCATGGAGTCCCTATTACGCCGCCCTGATGCACGATGCGTCGCTGTCGGTTCAGCAGCTCGCACTGGGCATCGTGATGTTGCCACATCAGGCACTCGTCGCCCTGGACGGGATCACGCGCACGCTGTGCCGCGTCTACTTCTCGCACCGCCGGCTGCTCGAATGGCAGACGGCGTCGCAGGTGGAGCGCGCCAGCACGGGCGGCCGCCGCATCGTCTGGAGCCGCATGTGGTCGGCGGTCGCGTTGGCCACGGTGGCCGTCGTGGTCATGGCATCCTGCTCGCTCGCACGGCATGATGGTGCGGGCGCCTGGGTGATGCTCACGATTGCGGCGCTGTCCTGGGTGGCTGCCCCGGAGATTGCCTATCGGCTCAGCCAGCCCATCGTGCGCGCTGATCTCGATCTCCGCCCGGCGGAGCGGGAAGTCGCGCTGCGCCTGGCGCGTGCGCACTGGCAGTTTATCGAGACCTTCGCGGACGCGAGTACCCACTGGCTGGTTCCCGACAACTACCAGGAAACGCCGCAGGCCGTCGTGGCGACGCGCACGTCGCCCACCAACATCGGGCTCCAGCTGCTCGCCACGGTGAGCGCGAATGATCTCGGCTTCATTGCTGCCACCGAGATGCTCGATCGTCTGGAACATGCGCTGGATTCGGTGGAGGCGATGTCCAAGGTGCGCGGGCACCTCATGAACTGGTACGATCTCGCCGACCTGCGCGTGCTCGATCCGCCGTATGTGTCTGCGGTCGATTCGGGAAACCTGGCTGGACACCTGATCGCTCTCTCGGCGGCCTGTGGGGCGCTGGAGGAAGAAGGGCGTGCCGACGCGTCGAGACTCACGGCCATCGGATTGCGCGCGCGCGCGCTGGCGATGGCCATGGACTTCTCGCTGTTCTACGACGAGCAGCGCCGCCTCCTCTCGATCGGGTACGACGCGCGCATTGGTCGCCTCGACCCCGGCACGTACGACCTGCTCGCCTCCGAAGCTCGGCTGGCCAGTTTCGTGGCGGTGGCCAAGGACGACGTGCCGGTTGAGCACTGGTTCCACCTGGGGCGCTCCCTCACCACTACCGAATCCGGCACGGCGCTCGTGTCGTGGAGCGGCAGCATGTTCGAGTACCTCATGCCGGTGCTCGTGATGCCCTCACAACCCTTCTCGCTGCTGGACCAGACGCATCAGGCCGCGGTGCGCCGGCAGACCGCGTATGGTCACGGGCGCGGCGTGCCGTGGGGTATGTCCGAATCTGCATACAACGTCCGCGATCGGCACGACACCTATCAGTACCGGGCGTTTGGCATCCCCGACCTGGCGCTGAAGCGCGGGCTGGGCGATGACCTGGTCATTGCCCCCTATGCCAGCGCGCTCGCGCTCGCGGTCACGCCCCACGAAGCCCTGCGGAACATCGCGGCCCTCGAGCGGCTCGGCGCGCTGAGTCAGTACGGATTCTACGATTCGCTCGACTACACGCGGCCCGAGTCCACCACCGGTCCCGCCATCGTGCGCACCGTCATGGCGCACCATGCCGGCATGACCCTCATCGCCCTGCACAACGCGCTCGACCTCGAGCGCGGGCAGGGCGTCTGGCAGCGCCGGTTCTTTCGCGACCCGGCCGTGCGCGCGGCCGCGCTGCTGCTCGATGAGCGAGTCCCTCGCCGCTACACCACACGCACGGCGCAGTCCGATGCGTCGGACGATCCCCACGTGCGGACGCCCCGCGCGCGCGCCGTGACCCGCGAATTCGACTCCGCCGACACCTCCGAGCCCCGTGTGGGCCTGCTCGGCAGTCAATCGTACTGCGTGCTCGTCACCAATGCCGGCAGTGGCTACAGCAGGAGTGGTGACATGGACGTGTTCCGCTGGCGCGCCGACGGCACGCGTGACGCCACTGGACACTGGATCTACGTCCGCGATGTGAAGAACGGGGCACTGTGGTCGGTCGGTCACCAGCCCGTGCGCGCCACGCCACAGAGCTACAATGTCGCCTTCGCCGCTGATCGGGCCGTCTTCACGCGCAACGATCGCGGCATCGACACGCGCACGGAAATCGTCGTGGTGCCCCGCGAGCGCACCGAGATCCGGCGAGTGACACTCACCAACCGCTCCCGCACCGAGCGCGAGATCGAGCTCACGAGCTACGGTGAAGTCGTCCTCACCTCCAATGGCGCCGACCGTGCACATCCGGCGTTCCAGAACCTGTTCGTGGAAACCGAGTGGCTCCCCACGCAGTGTGCGGTCCTCGCCAGCTGTCGCCCCCGCTCCACGGGCGAACGGCGTCCGTGGTGCGCCCACGTCGTGGCCACCGGTCCGGAGTCCATCGCGCAGGTCACGTGCGAGACCGATCGCGCGCGGTTCATTGGTCGCGGACGCACGGCGCAGTCGCCGGTCGCGCTCGACCATGCAGGTGGCCTTTCCAATACCGCGGGCGCGGTGCTCGATCCCATTGCCGCGTTGCGTGTACGCGTTCGGTTGGAGCCAGGCCGATCCGCCACTGTTGCGTTCACCACCATCGTGGCCGATAGCCGCGACGAGGCCCTCATCGCCGCGGACCGTCATCGCGACCTGGGTGCCGCGGAACGGGCCCTCGCGCTCTCGTGGACCGTTGCGCAGATCGAACTCCGGGACCTCGACGTCTCCGCGGACGCTGCGGCACTCTTCCAGGATCTCGCCGGATCGCTCATCTATCCGCGCGAGGCCCTGCGTGCCCCAGCACACGAGCGGGCAGCCAACCGTGGCGCCCAATCCGCCCTGTGGGCGCACGGCATCTCGGGTGACTGGCCCATCGTCCTCGCCACCATACGTGCCGAGGTCGGGCTGCCGAGCGTGCGCCAATTGCTCGTGGCGCACAACTACTGGCGCACCAAGGGTGTGAAGTCGGATCTCATCATCCTGAACGCGAAGGAGCCGTCGTACATCCAGGAGCTGCAGGACCAGATCACCGCGATGGTCGTGTCCTCCAGCGAAGGCGGCATGCTCGAGGTACCCGGCGGCGTGTACATCCGCCGCAGTGACGTGCTCCCCGCCGCGGACGTGGCGTTCCTGCGCGCCATCGCGAGCATCCACGTGGTCTGCGACGGCGTGGGGCTCGGCGAGGTGGTGGCTGCGACGATTCGCTCGACTGACGACTCGGTGGCCGCCGTGGTCGAGCCCGTGCTCCAGGTCCGCGACGCCATCGTGCTGCCGTCGCAGTCAGGCGGCAACGGGTTCGGCGCCCTCACAGCCGAGAATGACTACCACATCGAGGTGGATGGCAGTCACGTGCCGCCCGGCCCATGGGCCAACGTCGTGGCCAACCGCAACGTCGGCTTCTGCATCACGGAGCGCGGTGGCGGATTCGCCTGGGTGGAGAACAGCTACTTCTTTCGCCTTACCCCATGGTACAACGATCCGGTGAGCGATCCGGCCGGTGAGGTGCTCTACCTCCAGGACGCCGAAAGTGGGAGTGTCTGGAGCCCCACGCCAGGCCCGTGGCTCGCGAAGGACGATGAATCGGGGCCGGCACCGTATCACGTCACGCACGCACCCGGCGTCACGACATTCGAGCACGGGCGCGCGGGAATCGTGACCGAGCTGTCGCTGAGTGTGCCGAGCGATGACCCGGTGAAGATCTCGCGCCTCACGCTGCGCAATGAGGGAACCAAGTCACGCCGGATCATCCTCACCAGCTATGTGGAATGGGCGCTCGGCGCCGACCGCGAGCAGACGCGTAACCAGGTGCACACGCGTCGCGATGAAGCCTCCGGCGCCATCTTCGCCCAGAACTTCTTCAACGAGGACTTCGCGTCGCAGGTCGCGTTCTCGTGGATCAGCGAGCCTGTCACCAGCATCACCGGCGATCGCGGGTCCTTCATCGGCCGAAACGGTGACCTGTCCGCTCCGGCCGCGCTGTCCTTCGATGTGCTGTCCGGAAATACTGGCGCCGGCTTCGACCCGTGCGCTGGCATGCGCTGCACCGTTACCCTCCGGCCCGGCGAGTCCCGCGACGTCATTGTCCTCCTCGGCGCGGCGCGCGGCGAAGCGGAAGCGCGGGACATCATCGCACGCTGCGGACCGCCCGCCCTGGCCCGCGAGGCGGCGGCCGGTGCCATCGATGCGTGGACCAACCGCCTGAGCATCATCCGCGTGGACACACCGTCCGCGGAGCTCGATGCGCTCGTGAACCGCTGGTCGCAGTACCAGGCACTCGCATGCCGCATGTGGGCGCGCCCGGCCATCTATCAGTCCAGTGGCGCATTCGGCTTTCGCGACCAGTTGCAGGACGGCATGGCGTTCGTGTATGCCGAGCCATCCGTGACGCGCGCGCACCTGCTGCGGGCAGCGGGACGCCAGTCCAAGGAAGGCGACGTACAGCACTGGTGGCACGAGCCCAGCGGCCGCGGTGTGCGCACGCGGATCTCCGACGACCTCGCGTGGTTGCCGTTCGTGGCTGACCACTACGTG